>QLUS01000020.1 GCA_018725535.1 Bacillota bacterium | reverse complement strand
CATGGCCCCATAATGACCGAGATTTGCGGGATTACGCCTGAGGCGAGTGTATTGCGATAGAAAATATTGCCGTAGCCTTTTCGTCCAGCTTGACACAGTTGCTGATAAGCACCAGCAAGAGCATGGCAAAGCCCACCCCGCCAACATCTCCAGACAGCCCTAGCGCCTGTGCGAGTGCGGTACCTACCGTCATGCCAACGAACATACAAGCGGCGATGATCCCTAGTCCTACGACTTCCATAATTACAGCCTCCTTCTTTTTTAGTATTAAAGGGCTCCTTTGCCCCTTAAACCCTGAATCTCATCCATACTAAGGGCAAGTAACCGGGAAAGAACTTCTTCTGTATGTTGGCCTAGCATGGGGGCAGGCTGACGCACCACCAAGTCCGGGGCATCTGACATTTTAATTGGCGAGCCCGCCATCCGAATGGGACCAGCAACGGGGTGCACGGACTCCTCAATCATGTTGCGCGCAACAATCTGCGGATCCTGCAACACCTTATCCACTGTGTTGATGGGACCGCACGGGACTCCTGCGGACTCCAAAGCTGCAATCCACTCACTTATAGGCTTACAGCCGAAAATCTCCGCCAATATGGGTTCAAGCGAAGCCCAATTGTCTGTACGCGCCTTATTGGGAGCAAAGCGCCTATCGGCAGCTAAATCGTGTCTCCCGACAAGGCTGCAAAACTGCTGCCACAGATTGTCATTTCTAATGGCGATGATCATATGCCCGTCCGAGGCTGGCACAGCACTAAACGGCGTGATGGAAGGATGCCTATTGCCTAAACGCTCGGGTACCTGCCCCGTGACCTCGAATCTAGCGATAGCATTTTCAAGGATGGCAACCTGGCAGTCGAGCATTGCCACGTCCACCATTTGGCCGTGGCCAGTCGTCTCACGTTTATGCAGTGCTGCCAGAATTCCAATGGCTCCAAATAAAGCGGCAGTAATGTCGCCAATTGAGGCACCTACGCGGGTAGGAAGCCCGTCCGGGAATCCTGTGATGCTCATAATACCGCCCATACCCTGAACCACTACGTCATATGCTGCCTTTAGTCGATAGGGGCCGGTATTGCCAAAGCCAGAAATCGCTGCGTAAATTAACCGCTTATTCGATTTGGATAGAATCTCGTAGCCCAGCCCAAGTTTGTCCATTGTGCCTGGGCGGAAGTTCCCAAGGAGTATGTCGGCTTGCTCCACTAATCTTAGAAACACACCCCTACCTTCGTCACTCTTCAAGTTAAGGGTTACACTCTCTTTGTTGCGGTTGAGGCTCATGAAGTAGGCACTTTCCTGCCCTACAAAGGGCCCAAAAGCGCGGGAGTCATCTCCTACCCCAGGGACCTCAATCTTCACTACTTGTGCGCCGAGGTCTGCTAGCGCCATGCCGCAGTAAGGTCCTGCCAGCACTCTTGACAAATCAAGCACAGTGAGCCCCTCAAGCGGAAATGTTTTTGTCACTATCATCTACCTCCTAATAGTCTTTGTGCAACAAAAAAATGCCCGAGGCTCCATTGAGCCCTAGCATTCCCTCATTCACCCTATTCTTCTGTCTATGGTTCATGCGCTGGGAAGTGCATTACCCCGAGGCCTGCTCGTCTATGGTTAGTTAACACGTGCATGGCCGATTGGCCAAAAATCGCCACAGCTAACCAATCGTCCTTAACTACAACAGAGATTTTCAGCGCAAGACTCGCATTGCTTGGGACATCCATCATCACACCTCGCTTGGCCTCAAGCAATGCATGCAATAGCGCGTGTACTTGGGACGATTTCCTTTCTATTACTATGGATTCTAGAGCGGACCCCGAGAGATTGTGGCTAATTTTCCTTTGGATTTGGTCTACGTAGCCCCCGGCCTTCGTGACTGCCATCCTGAGTCCCTTCACCTCGGACAACTGCCTTTTGACATGCTCTTCCTCAGCTAGCGAGCGCGACATAGCAAGCAGCATGGCAGCCCTCTCCACGTCAATTCCATCTACACCCATCACTATTTCAATGCATAATTACCCCCTTTCCTGTATGTGTTTTCACCTATTTTGATGCACACAGGCGCCCGAACACTCTCGTAATTGTGAATATATCATTAATTCCGACCTCGGCCAAGCGCCATTTTCTCCGTTAGTCGAAGCAAAAGGGAGAAGCAAAAGGGACGGAAGCAAAAGGGACGGAGCCTCCTGCTTCGCGCGCGGCTCATTGCTTGACCGATGCTTGCCATGCTCAATGGCCTGAAGCAAAAGGCTCCGTCCCTATTGCTGCTACCGGCGAGCGCGCGGAAAACCTCGCTCAACTGCACGTAGAGCACTCCCTGCCCGTACTCGAGTAAGGAGTGCTCGCTTGGCAACTGACCATTAACGACTAACACTACCCTTGTTGTTTTCACCCCCAGAGCTTTGCCTGACAACACAAACACTCCCCCTCATAGCAATGTATGAAGGAGAGTGCTTGTTTGCGCCTTAGTGTGTATTACTTTGTGAAGCGGTCGGCGACTGAGGATGCTCCAAAGGACTCGGGTTTGACTTTGGCTACGAGGCCTGTGGCGACTACCATGCCTACAATTTCGCGGATAATCTCGCGGCTGGCACCTACAAAGCCTGCATCCACGTGAATCTCGATGCGCATGCCCACAAGCATGCTCTTGTACAGCTTCTCCTTCAGCGCGTGCACGACGTCCAGGCTGATTGCCGTCTCGTAGTAAAGCTTTTGCCGTAGGCTGCTAAGACACCTGTGCTGGGTATGGCGATAAAAGAAACGCGCGCCCTTACCGAGCCGCTGAATGATGACAGCGGTGACCATGTGCGTTCCTTTCTTGGTGTGCGAGTCAGTGCCGATGATTAGGCGGTAGTCGGCAGATCGCTCGGCGCGCACATAGTCCACAATGTCGGTCACCATCGCGTCAAGTGTCATGGGCCCCTTAGAAGGGCTTATAAACACGGCTACTCCTCCCGCAAACGGGTTATGGTCTGTGCTAATGCTATAAACACAGCCAGGTCGAGCTTCTCTCCCCGTGTAGCAGGGGGGACATGGCAAATGTTAAGGGCTTCTAGAACCTGGCTCCGCAGAAAGCCACCTGCGGTAAGGGAATTGGCTAGGGTCTTCCGGCGCTGGCCAAACGCTGCTCGAATGAGCCTAAACAGCAACCGCTCGTCTTTAAGTCCAAAGAAGAAGGACGGGCATTCGCGCACCTTAAGCTCCACTACTGCTGAGGAAACGCGCGGCGGGGGGAAGAAGGCACGCGGCGAAATTACCGCCTTGACCTTTACTTCTGCATAGTACTGCACGGCTAGTGAGAGCGCGCCATACTCCGGCGTATCGGCTTTAGCCTGCATGCGCAGCGCTACCTCCTGCTGCACGAGGAAAACCAAACGGGAAAAGACCACGCGGCTTTCCAAGAGTCCCATAAGGAGCGGCGTAGTCACGTAGTAAGGCAGATTGGCCACTACTTTGTACGGCGGTGGCTGCCCTTTTAAGCAGTCTTCCCAGTCAACCTCTAGGGCGTCCTGAACAATGACCTGAACGTTAGTGTAGTCGGCTAAGGTTTCTGTTAGCACGGGCGTGAGCTTCTTGTCCTTTTCTACGGCCACAACGAAGCGGCCACGCTTCGCTAGCTCGCGCGTCAGGGTCCCCAGCCCCGGACCAATCTCGACTATTAGCTCATTGCCTTGGATATCGGCGGCAGCGAGAATCTTCTCTAGAGCTTGCGCATCCACAAGAAAGTTTTGGCCCAATCCCTTATGGGGAGCTAGACCGAATTTTTTAAGCACCTCTACTACGCGGCTCGGTCGAATAAGGTCATTCACAAGACATCCCCCAAGCCAAACAACCTTTGCGCATTAGCGCAGGTCACCTCAGCTACCCTTGTTACATCTAGCCCGCGCCGAAAAGCAATGGCCCGAGCTATGCTCACCAAAAAGGCTGGCTCGTTGCGTTGCCCGCGGTGGGGGTCAGGCGCGAGATACGGGCAGTCCGTCTCGATCAAAAGCCTCTCCAGTGGAACCTGCTTGGCGACATCGTGCAATCTGTGAGCGCTCTTAAAAGTCACCGGCCCCGCCACAGAGATATACCCGCCTAGGCGCATACACTCCCGCGCTACCTCCAGACTCCCCGAGAAGCAATGCATGACAAACCCGTGGTGGTAGGGGGCCTGCTCCTTAAGGAGCGCCAAGACATCCGCGTGAGCATCGCGGTTATGGACAACAAAGGGCTTGTCAAGCGACTTCGCCAGCGCAATCTGTGCGCGAAAGGCCCGCTGTGCGACCTCCTTGGGCCAAGTGTTCCAGTGGTAGTCCAATCCTATTTCTCCTAGTGCCACCACTCGCGTTTGCCCGAGCAGACTGGCTAGCCCGGCAAGGGTCTCCTCTACCACTTCGGGCGCGTCATGCGGATGGACGCCGACCGTCGCATAGCAGTCGTCCGACTGGAGAGCCAAGGCGACGGCTTGTCTGGATGTGGCCATATTGTGCCCAACAACAACGATTTTCCTTACCCCAGCCTTAGTTGCGCGCGCAAGTACCTCAGGTAAATCCGCAGTGAAGGCCGGGTCATTAAGGTGCGCGTGGGTATCGACTAAAAGCATCTCTACGTAACCTTAGCCCCGCTGCACAGTCCGTCACGCGCGGGGGACAGGACAGCCAAATTATACTCGTCGCTTGCCGCTAACACCATGCCTTGCGACTCAATGCCGCGAATCTTTGCGGGCTTAAGGTTTGCTACGATTACGAGCCGCTTGCCGATTAGTTCGTCTGGGCTGTAGTGCGTGGCAATGCCGGCGACAATTGTACGCGTCGTCGGCCCAAGCAAGACTGTAAGCTTAAGTAGCTTATCTGCCTTAGGCACTTTCTCGGCGGCCACCACCTCCACAACGCGCAGGTCTAGCTTCGCAAAGTCCGTAATGTCCACAGCGGGCAACAACGGCGGCGTTAGGGTATCTGTCGTAGTTGTCTCAGGCTCAGCCCGCGGCTCCCACTCGACGCGCGGGAAGAGCGGCTCGCCTTTCTTGACGTTAAGCCCAACTGGGAGAAGACCAAACGTGGACGCAGAGGCTAGAGTAAGTATGTCCCCGTGCGCATGGGCATCAAGCCCCAACTGCTCCCAGATCCGCTGCGGCGTACGAGGCATAAAGGGGAGGAGCAAAATGGAGATCACCCGCAGCGATTCCGCGATATTGTACAACACCGTAGAAAGGCGGTCGAAACGCTTTTCCCGCGCTAATTGCCAGGGCGCAGTTTCATCAATGTACTTGTTGCCCCGCTTCGCGAGCTCCAAAATCTCGGCGAGCGCCCCGCCAAACTGCAGGCTCTCCATGTGCGTCCTGACGGCTTCCGGCAGTGCGCGGGCCTGTGCGATGAGCGCGGCATCAGGCTCGTCGGCCAAGATGTTTGCCGGGGTCTTGCTGTGCGAGAACTTCTCCATCATCGCCACAGCCCGGCTCAATAGGTTACCTAGGTCGTTGGCCAAATCAGAGTTGAGTCGGTGCACCAGCAGTTCCTCAGTGAAATTGCCGTCACTGCCAAAAGATATCTCTTTCAGCAAGTAATAGCGCACGGCATCTGAGCTGTATTTGGCCGCGAGCTCTACCGAAGAGATGACGTTACCCTTGGACTTAGACATTTTGTCGTTGCCAAAGAGCAGCCACCCATGCCCGTAGACCTGCTTAGGCAAAGGCAAATCAAGTGCCATTAACAGCGCCGGCCAGATGATGGCGTGAAAACGCACAATTTCTTTGCCCATCAGGTGCAGGTCAGCTGGCCAAAACTTGGTGAACTGCGCGCTCTCGTCACCGTACCCAAGCGCGGTTATATAGTTGCTTAGGGCGTCAATCCACACATAAATGCGGTGTTGCTCGTCAAACGGCACCGGGATGCCCCACTGGTGGGCGGTGCGCGTCACACACAGGTCAGACAAGCCGGGCAGTAGGAAGTTGTTAATCATTTCGTTGCGGCGTGACGTGGGTTGGAGGAAATCGGGGTTGTCCGTGAGGTGCTTAAGCAGGCGGTCTTGGTACTTAGACAGCCTGAAGAAGTAACTTTCCTCCGTTACCCACTGTACGGGACGGCCGCAGTCGGGGCAGTTTGCGTTTTGCAGTTGCCGCTCCGTCCAAAACGACTCGCAGTCTACGCAATAGGGCCCTTGATACTCATGCTTGTAGATATCGCCCTGTTCATAGAGCTTAGTGAAGATGCGCTGCACCTGCTCTGTGTGCTCGCGGTGTGTCGTGCGGATAAAGATGTCATAGGAGATGTCAAGTGTGGCCCAGACCTGTTTAATATCCGCCACAATCTCATCGCAAAAAGCCTGTGGGTCCTTCCCCGCGGCTTTAGCCTTGCGCTCGACTTTCTGCCCGTGCTCATCGGTACCCGTAAGAAAACAAACGTCTTTGCCCAGCATGCGCTGATAGCGGGCAATGGCATCCGCGATAACGGTAGTATAAGCGTGACCAACGTGAATGTTGGCGTTAGTGTAGTAGATGGGTGTGGTGACGTAGTATTTGTTGTCCATCGGCGTTACCTCCTGGCCCCAAAGCCCTGCGGCCAAATACTTGCCTTATTATACTCTGATAAGCTGGGGTAATCAAAGGAGAGAGCTATCAGCGCTCAGCGGTCAGCTATGAATCGCGAATCATGCATCATGAACTGGGGAGAGGGCTCTCCGCTCTCCGCTCTCCGCCGTAAGCGGTAAGCCGTACGCGGTAAGCCGTACGCCACCGATCAGAGGTATAAGTAAAATTTATGGAAAGCACATATTGACAGCTATTGGTAGTCTTGGTATACTATTTTCTGGGTGTAGAATTATGTCGAAACATGTAAGGAGGGAAATTGTTAATGAAGTCTACAGGTATTGTGCGTAAAGTTGATGAACTCGGCCGCGTGGTTATCCCCATTGAGCTCCGTCGCACTCTCGACATCAACGAAAAGGATGCGCTTGAGATCTATGTTGACGGCGAAAAAATCATCCTCAAGAAGTACGAGCCCGCATGCATTTTCTGCCACGACGCAGACGATGTCACCACCCACATGGGCAAAAGAATTTGCCAGGGCTGCCTAAAGAAGCTTTCAGCACACGTACAGTCATAGGACAAGCCATCCAATAGTCAAAGGCGCCTTCGCGGCGCCTATTTTTTGTGTGTCTTTTGCCCTTTGGCGACGGCAAGCGCGTAGAGCTCGGCGCGTGGCAGCGAGCAAACTTGTGCGGCGTGGCGCGCGACTTGGGCCGGGGACAAGCCCTTGGCGAGCAAACGGGCTACCACCTCCTCGCCGTCAAGGTCAGAGGCAAGTTCCCTTGGCTCTACGCCAGCTACAACTAGCACGATTTCACCGCGTACGGACTCGTGTTGCACAGAGGCCAACAACGCGGACAGCGAACCGCGCTTTACGTTTTCATAGACCTTGGTTAGCTCACGCAGTACGGCCGCTTGTCGTTCACCGAGCATCTCCAGCAGATCGGCAAGCGTTTCTGCCAAGCGATGTGGCGCCTCATAGAAGATGAGCGTGCGCTCCTCGTGCTGCAGCTTAACGAGCACGCTTCGCCTTTCTCCGCGTCCCCGGGGCAAGAATCCTTCAAAAGCAAAGCGCGCGGTGGACAGTCCCGATATGGCTAGGGCGGCCACTCCGGCCATGGGGCCGGGTACCACGGTCACGGCAATGCCCTCTGCGACAACATCGCGGATAAGCTCTTCGCCGGGGTCAGAAATGCCTGGCATACCGGCATCGCTAATCAGCGCAATGTGCTTCCCTGCGGATAATGCCGCAAGAACCTGCGCGTGTTTGGCTTTGCCGCTGTGCTTGTGGTAGCTAATCAGCGGAGTGTTGATTGAGAAGTGATGCAAAAGCTTCGCGCTGTGGCGCGTGTCTTCAGCGGCAACAAAGTCAACTTCTTTGAGAGTGTCCAGTAGGCGCGAACTGACATCGGCCAAATTGCCAATCGGGGTTGCACAGACATAGAGCTTGCCGCTCACGTTAACTCATCTCCTCTAAGGAATCCGTCGCCCGTGTTACACGTGTTACAAAAAGAACCGTCCCCTGCGTTCCATTATCTAAGCTGGAGCAACTGTAAGCGGTGATTGTAGGTGTCAACGACCCACACTTGTCCCACATCCGGTGCGGGGGCAAGCGCGGTCGGCAGATACAGCATCCCCACCTCACTGCCAAAACTCCCGACGGCATAGAGTGGTTTACCAGTGTGGGCAAACTTAAGAATGCGGCTGTTGTACGTATCTAAGACGTAGAAGCTCCCCTCTGCGTCTACCATGATGTCCTGCGGGCCGCCGAACAGTCCGCGGTCTTCAACCACACGCAGCTGCCCAAAGCCGCCGCCCGGGGACGCGTAAGCTGCTAGAAGCTCCCCGGCGGCGTTGACCCGCAGCACCTGACCGCCAAAGGTATTAAGGATTAGCATTTGTCCTTCTCGGGTCATGGCCAGTGCGGCAGGCCAAACGTCTTCTGTGAACGTTATCGCTTGCAGGAAATCGCCTTGGGGAGTAAACACCACTACGCGATGGTTGAAGGTGTCTGCCACCAGCACGCGCGCTGCAGCGTCAATGTAGATTCCCTGCGGGCCCCGCTGTTCGCCAAACAAGTTAACCTGTCTAAAGCCGCCCCACTCCCCCGGTGAATCGGCAAAAGTTCGGAGTTTCTCGCCGTTTAAGGCGTAGACCTCTACTCTGTCCCGCGCTAGGATGTAAAGCAGCCCATTCGCACTGGCCAGTCGTACCGCACTGTCGCTCAAACCCCCTAGCACAAGGCGCAACTCGCCTCCTAGCACCGAACGAAACCACACTCGGCGCTCCCCGTCAGCGACGGGATTGGCGGCCAAAATGTACATGCCTTCAGCGGTTAAAGCAACGTCTAGCGGATAGGCGAACTCGGCGCGTGCGCGTACAACCACGCTCGAAGCTCTGAGGCGACCCGCCCCTAAGTCGAAGCGGGAAATTGTCCCGGCCAAGGCGTCACTGACAAAAATCTCGCCACCCGGCGACACAGCGATTTCGGCGATTTCGGCGTTTACTAGGTGCTCGACACTGGTGAGGCGGTGTTCGGCGAGCACTCGCCCTGCGAAATCGAGCGCCAGAATGACTTGCCGGGCACTATCCACCACAATGAAATTGCCTAGCGCGTCTACAGCTAGGCTGGTCGGGTATGGGGCAATGCCCTGCACGGTGGGAAGCGTTATTACGCTGTCGAATTTGCCCCCTGCGCCTAAGCCAAGCAAGCGCCCGTTTACGGCGTCGCCCACCCAGACCACGCCTTCCCGCACCGCCAGTCCAGACGGCCCCATATAAAACTCCGAAGCTGCAGCGCCAAGCTCTGCCGCGTCACCTTCTGCCGGGTAAGTGGTTATTAGGCGTCCGGAGTTATCCAGCTTAAGCAGCCTATCCAGCGTCAACAAATAGTAGTGGTCGGCAGTGACAATAACACTCTTAACCCACATCACTTCAAGTTCGGCTGTGAGAGCGGTTAAGTCTAGTCTCGTCTTTGGCGCACCGTCGGCGGCGAACACATGTAGCGCGGGGGTGGCGTCAAGTACTATTACGTTGCCATTAGTATCGAGCGTAATATCCACGATCTCCGCTAAGCCGTCACTGGCGAGCGTGCCAAAGCTGGTGACAAAAACGCCGTCGAAAGTAAATGCTTTGATAACCCCGCGCGTAGCGAGGGCATCCACGACAAAGATCCGCTCCTTGGAAACCGCAATCTGGGCGGGACGCCCTAGGCTGCCGCGGGCAATGCCCTCTATCACTTGCAGCGCGACCACGGGCGTGGCCTGCGGATCCGGTTGTAGCTGAGCCCCGTCATCAGGCCCTCTAGGGGTAGTCCATCCATCTAGGGTGAGGACCAAGACCAACCCTGTCGCAATTAAGGCTAGGGCCACGAGCAGCAGCGCCCACGTTCTCCTTTGGCGACTAAGTTTGCTCACTGCTCCGTTCTCCTTCGCAGTTGCGATGACACGCCTCGCATTTGCAGCGATTATCTGTGCTTAGCGCAGCCAGCACTTCGGGAAAATTGCTCTCGTACCTTAGACAACACATCAGCCGCCCGCACAGGCCCGAGATTTTAGCAGGGTTTAGCGACAAGTGCTGTTCTTTGGCCATCTTGATTGAGACCGGGGCGAAATCCCCAAGGAAGCTATTACAGCACAGCACTCTGCCACAGGAGCCAAGCCCGCCGATCATCTTTGCTTCGTCGCGTACGCCAATCTGCCTAAGTTCAATACGCGTGCGAAAGACGTAAGCGAGGTCCTTTACCAGCGCACGAAAATCCACGCGCCCATCTGCTGTAAAGAAAAAGAGAATCTTCGCGCCGTCGAAGGCGATTTCTACGTCTATTAGTTTCATCGGCAGTTGATGAAGCGCAATCTTCTCTAATGCAACGGCAAAGGCTTCTTGCTTAAAGCGCTGATTAGATGCGACGCGCTGCTCATCCTCGGGCGTAGCTTTGCGCAGGACGGGCCTTAGCTCAGTACGACAACCCTCAACACCCGCGTCGCGCGGCAGACTCACGACTTCACCGTATTCCTGGCCGCGTACGGTCTCTACGACGCAAAATTCACCCGGCACAAGAGGAATGGCCCCTGCGTCAAAGTGATACACTTTCCCGCCGCTTTTAAACCTAATGCCTACTAAATTCGGCATAACACACACACCTCTATTTCAGCGCCAAAAAAAGCTGATCCAGCACTAGGCGCTTATTAGTACTGGGGTTCCACCGCGTGAGTAATTCCTGCAGGTGCAAGAAGCGCGCAGTAATCGCATTGAGCTCTAGGCTACGTGCCTGTGCTTCGATTTCCTCACGATAGGGCAATACTAGGCACTCGCGCAGTGCTAGCTTTAAACATAACACATCCCGCATCCAAAAAGCGAGAAAAGCGACGTAGGCGTGAAGATCATCCTTCTTTTCTTCCAGACGAGCCATCCAGTGTAGCTTCTCTGCGCCAGTGAGCTCCATAATGCACTGAGCCAAGGTGGCCATCTCTCGCTGGCGATCGCAAGCTTCCGGCTCAAGCGAACGCATCGCTTCCCCGGGAGAACCGAAACTGAGCCTAGCTGCTGCTTCAAGGTCTGCCGTGTGGGAGCGTAAGCGCTCTAGCACCTGCACAGTCTCCGGCACGGTGAGGAAACCAAAGCGCAACACTTGGCAACGCGAAACAATAGTGCCAAAGACACTAGGCCTGTCCGCTAGCAGGATAAAATGAGCCGAGGCGGGCGGTTCCTCGAGCATCGTCAAGAAACTATTAGCCGCCTCGGTGGTGAGAGCTTCAATGTTATGCAAAATGTAGACTTTGCGTTGAGCCAAAGCCGGGGCCAGCAAAACATCCATATTAAGCTCCCTAACTTGGTTAAGGCACAGGCTGCTGCCCTGTGGGTGTATCTCACGGATATCCGGGTGCAAGTTAGACTCTGCGCGCTCCGCCCCGCCTACCATGGCGGAAGCTAAGGCGCGCGCAATTTTAGCTTTGCCGACGCCGCTTGGACCAAGAAACAAGTACGCATGGGGAATACGGCCCGTCTCTAGCGCCCGCCGCAGTAGACGCAGCACTAAACTATGCCCGACAATGGCCTCAAACACCCCTACTCCCCCTAGCTAGAAGCGCACAAACTGCTCGACATCCACCACAAAGACTGTCGCGCCTCCTACTACCACTTCTATGGGATAGGGCACGTAGGACTCCACCGCACTGCTCCCTGCAGGCACCATAGGCGTGAGCAGCTGTTCACGCACCTTGCAGGTCTCGCGAATGACAGTTAGGGCACTCTCCACTTGGCTGTCCTCTACGCCGATAAGCAAAGTTGTGTTGCCAGCCTTAAGGAAGCCACCGGTACTCGCGAGCTTAGTGGAGCGCAACTCCTTGCTGATGAGTTGATCTATCAGGCGCTGGCTGTCTCTGTCCTGCACGACCGCAATAACTAATTTCATGCCCGAACTCCCCTCTCTAACGCGTGTATTTTTTCTATTATATCACGCGTTATGCTGGAAGGGTCGCGCTCCGCGTCAACTTCCACGATGCGCTTGGGAAACATGGCGGCCAACTGACTATACCCCGCTGACACTTTGGTAATGTACTCCATACCGCGCGCCTCAATGCGGTCCGGCCCGCTGGCAGTCGCAGCCTGTTTGGCTTGCAGTCGCGCACAAGCGGAGGCCACGCTTACCTTAAAAACCACCGTGAGGTCGGGCAAACACGCCTGCGCCGCCACCAGATTAACATTGTAGACATCCGCAATCGGTATCTCTAAACCCAGTCCTTGATACACCAAACTTGAATCAATAAAGCGGTCGCAGATAACGAAAGTTCCCGCACGCAAATGTGGGAGAATGACTTCCTCGACATGCTGTGCCCGGCTAGCCGCGTACAAGAGCATCTCCGCACGGGGGCTCATATTGGTATGGCGATACGAGAGGAGCATGTCGCGAATAACCTCCCCAAGTGCCGTGCCTCCCGGCTCACGCGTGAATATTACTGCCTTCCCCTGCTGCCTAAGTTCCTGTCCGAGCGCCTGTGCTTGGGTGGTCTTGCCACAGCCGTCCGGTCCTTCGAGCGAGATGAAAAGTCCTCTACTCACAGTCTTCACCTGCAATCACTAGTATTTGCCCCGTGGGAGAAACGCCGATGCAATTGCCTCCTGCCGCCAACAGCGCTTGGAGGTAGGAGATGTCCTCGTGCTCAATGCGCTGGCCAGGCCACAGGAGGGGTACTCCCGGCGGATAAGGGACCAGGGGTTCTGCGCAGATTTCACCCCGCGCGCGCGCGAGCGGCACCCGGATGCTCTGGCTAAAATAGGCTTGCCGCGGTGTGAGCATTTGCAGGCGGCCCCCGGACAGATATGGCACCAGCTGCGCCTTGGGAATCACGGTCGTGCGGGGTAGATCCCGCGCAAGGGCAGCAGCCCTAGGTAAGCCCTCGGCGCTTTCAAAGAGCCCTATAACAAGCGTTACCGTGTAGGCGTCGGCCATTTCCGGGGATAGCCCATAAGCTAGCATAATTTGCTGCAGAGCGAACCCACTCATGTCAAAGTAGCGGGCGTCGATAACTATTCGCAGAGGGTCTTGTTGCCAGTCTCTCGGAAAGGAGACGGCAGGAAGCAGCGCACGGAGCTTGTCCGCGTGCCCGCGTGACGAGCAAAAACGAGCCGCGCCTTCTATGGCTAGGGTTCTCCTAGCTAAGTCCAACGAGGTCAGTAGCAGGTAGGACGGGCTGGTGGACTGCACGAGCCGCAGGGCCCGCTTAAGCGGCTCTCTGAAGTGCGGGTTAAAGCAGTGCACCCAGGCCGCCCCAGTCAGCGCCCCGCCCGTCTTGTGCATACTCTGCACCACTAAATCGGCTCCCGACCGCACTGCCGACTGCACCTGCGTGTCGCTGACTAAGAGATGCGTGCCATGAGCCTCATCTACTAGCAGGGGCACGCCGTGTTCCCGGCAGACTGCCTTAATAGCGGCGCTGTCGCTACACACTCCGTGGTAAGTGGGTGTAGTCGCAACCACTAGGCTCGGGCGGCACTCCGCCAGGCTCTTGCGCAGGGACGAAAGCGTATACCCCATGGGTAACGCAAGTTCAGGATAGAGCTCCACCGGCAGAAATACGGGACTTAGGTCGCCTAGCACACAGGCGCTGTGAAAGCTCTGGTGTGCGGTCTCAGGCAAGATAATGGTGCTGCCGGGAGGAGCCACAGCTAATACACTGGCAAGTATACCTGCGGTACTCCCGTTAGTTGTAAAGTATGTAGCGTCTGCCCCCACAAAGGTTGCCGCCAAAGCTTCGGCATCGGCTAGCGGACCATCAGGCGCGGCTAAATTGTCTAGCCCGGGCAGCTCCGTCAGGTCGAACTCCGCCATATGCGCGGCAAAGGAGGGCAAAAGTCCGCGCCCCGCCTTATGGGCGGGCACGTGATAGGGGTATAGACTTTGCGCTCGATGCTTAGCTACGGCGCTCCACAGCGGAGTCTCCCTTTGTTCCTGCAAAAGCTCCTACCTCTCCCTTAACGGCACGCCCGTCCACAGTTTTCTTAAGGTGAACTTAAGGTGTTCATAGCCAGCGTCCGCGACATCGGCTAAGACTATCCTTTGTTCGCATTTCTTACAGATAAATTTCTGTCGCACCGCCAGACCTTGACCCTGCAGGCAAGACTCCCCACAGACAATGCAATTTTCGTCTTCCACGGCACATACTCCTTTGCCTTTCTACATCATGCTATGGAAACAACTAACTTTCGGTGCCTGTGGCTAGAACCCGCTTCCAAGGGCCACGGTAGTATCTAAACGCGCTCAGACCAAAACGCAGAAAAAGGTCGACAGTCATGGCTATCCATACCCCTCTGATGCCTAACCCTAAGCTAACACTGAGCACCCAAGCCAGCGGCAGCCTAACCAGCCAGAGCCCCACACCGCCTATAACCATCGGGGCCTTAGTGTCCCCCGCGCCTCGCAGTGCGCCATTTAAGACGCCCGCGATTTGTTGCGGCAGCTGGGCAAAGGCCATCAGCCTTAGATAAATGGCACCATAGCTGATAACCTCGGCTCGATCAGTCAGCACACCCATGATCGTCTCCGGCAGAAAAAAGAGCAGGCCCGCCGTAACTATCGTCAGCAGCGCGCATACGCGCACGATTTCGCCCACATAGCGCTCCGCCAAGCGAGGGTTTTTTGCCCCAAGACTTTGCCCGACCAGTGCAGTGGCCGCTATGCCAAACCCTATAGCAGGCATATAGCTTAGCGATTCAGCGGTTAGACCAAGTTGATGTGCCGCGAGTTCCGCAGTGCCAAATTGGACAATCAAACGCATCAGCACGATGGTCGCAGCCTGCCAAAAGATCATCTCAAAGGCCGCGGGCACGCCAATGGCAAGCATACGCTTTACTACCTCCAGTTGCGGCCGGTATCGCTGCGCCGCACTGACTGCGATAATAGCGTGCAGTTGCGTGAGCGCCAAGAGCGCCAAGACAGCACCTGCAGCCTGAGCAATAACCGTCGCCACAGCGGCCCCCCGCAGACCTAGTGCCGGGAACCCGAAGTGACCATAAATCAGGATGCCGGTCAGGCCGACGTTTAAGCCATTGACCAAAAAAGCAATGCCCATGGGCGTACGCGTATTGCCCGCGCCGTGCATGATCGCCCCCGCTACTTGCATGATAGCCATAAATGGCATTCCTAGCGCGACTATGGAGAGGTACATGAAACTTAGCTCCAGAACCGTGCCCTCTGCAGTAAACAAATTTACCATCAGGCCACGCGCCTGCCACACCACCAGAGCTGTCAACACACTGACCAACCCAATCGCCAAGCCAAGCGCCTGCAGGGCAGTGCGCTGTATAGCCTCGCGATCATTCGCGCCCACAGCTCGCGCGATCAGCACGGTAGCGCCGGTGCCGGCGGCAGAGAACATGGCCCATACAATCTGCGTTACACGGCTAGACAAACCTACGGCCCCGATGGCCTCTGCCCCGAGGTGTCCAACCATGGCCGTCGCGACTATCCCCACTAACATTTGCAGCACACTTTCGGTGGTGGCAGGCCACACGATGCGCAGGATGCTCCGCCTTAAAGTGGGTAATGTCAATTCTTCTGGTTGTTCTGCGGTATGCAAATCGCGCGCACCTCGCCTCGCTAGCTTTTCTTCGGGACACTAAGATTATAGCATCCTGCGGGAAACGCAGAAAGCCCGTCCCTTCTCTCACTGTTCTGGCGGGCGGGCAGTACACTGGACTGAGTAGACGAAGCGGGAGTGAGGCCTGTTGCGCTTGGTGAGAGTTCGTGATTGGCGAAAAGCTGGCATGGTTGCAGCTGGGGTCAGACGTTTTAGCGGCGTGCGTGTAAGCCGACAACGTATCTTGGCACGCCCCCACTTCACCATTGAAGCAGGTGCGCATGTCGCAGGCTGGATTGGCTTTGAGGGACGCGGATCCGGCGTTTATGAACTAGTGCATCTCTCGGTAAAGCCTAGGTTTCGCCACGCTGGCCTTGCGGAGAGTGCCGTTTCCCGGGTGCTGAACATGGTGCGTAATACGGGCGGACATTACGCCTACACCCGCATCAACCACCGCAACTTCCCGTCTATGTGCCTCGCTAGGAAGCTAGGCTTTGGCAGAACAAGCAGGGGTTCGATGGTAAGATTTGGCCGTCGCGTATAGCCAATATAGGGCTACCCTAGACAGGGTAGCCCTGCTTGGTTGTTCCCGAGCTCTTTATCTAGTGTCAGGATCTAGGCAGTGCCTTGCGCTTACCCCGCGCCGCGCAGGCCTCCATGGCGTTTTGCACGTGCTGCTTCGCCCGCTGCTCTGCCAGCAATCCATCACGCTTTTCAATCGCCTCAATGATGGTAAGATGCTCGTCCCAAGCCGCACTTTGTCGCTCCGGCGTGTCAAGGCTGACGTAGCGCAGACAGCTAAGCTGCGAAGCATAGGTTTCCATGAGTTGCATCAGGCGCGCACTGCGGCTGGAGCGATTCAAGATAGTATTGAACTCTGCGAAAATGCGCGCGTACTCCGCAAAGTCCCCGAGCGGGGGCTTTTTGGCCTTTAGCTGTTTCAGTTGTTGCAGCTCGGCGAGCGTGATATGCTCAGCCGCCAGCTTCGCCACCAGCCCTTCCAGTACAGAGAGAATGCTGTATATCTCAATGGCGTCCTCAAGCTTAAGGCCGACGACAACCGTGCCGCGCCGCGGCACCGATACGGCGATGCCGTCCTTTTCTAACATACGCAAGGCTTCGCGCACCGGTGTGCGGCTTACCTGCAGTCGCTCGGCTATCTCGCTCTCCACTAGGCGCTCGCCTGCCTCTAGGTGCCCCTTCATGATGGCATTGCGCAGGCTTTCATACACTAGGTCGCGGATAGGACGCAAATCCGTTATCTCGATGGGGCTTAAGGCCATTGGAAACCTCCTAGCTTAAGAAAAACGCGCACTCAACTCCAAAATAGTTTCTTTCATTTCGGCGACAGGGGCAGCTATACCCGTCCAAATGGTAAAAGCGGCCGCACCTTGATAGATGACCATTCCTAGGCCATTGGCGGTTCTGCACCCTACGGCCGCAGCTTCGCGCATCAGCCTTGTAGTTGGGGGGTTATAGATAATATCGCAAACCAACGGAGTGCTGTCAAGGAGCGAAGGACTAGCCGCCAGCCGCCGGCCTCCAGCCGACAGCCATTCGCTGGGAAGGGGAATATCGCCAATGTGCGGAGACATGCCGACTGCGGTGGCGTTAATGATGACGTCGGCCTCTGCTAGCGCGTCCTGCATATGAGGCGTTCCCAGTCGCAAGCAGCTAGCTTTATAAGCGAAATGTTCGTCGATGGAGTCGGCTAGGTTGGCCGAGGCGGCTTCTGACATATCAGTTAAGGTGATGGCCTTAGCTCCCTTGGCAGCTAAAACCGTCGCAATGGCGCGACCGGCTCCCCCACAGCCCAACACGAAAAAGCGTGTACCGGGAATGTGAATTTGCTCGTCCTGCTCAAGATATGCCGCAAACCCAAGGCCGTCTGTGTTATAGCCGATGAGTTGCCCGTCCACGACCTTTACGGTGTTAACGGCGCCAATAGCGAGAGCGGCGGTGTCTATCGCGTCTAAATACTGCAGCACCTCTATTTTATTGGGCTTCGTAACGTTACAGCCCGCGAAGTTCATGCGCCGGATTCCCTGCAGCACGTCCCGCAGCCCTTCAGTCGTGACTTCGATGGGGAAGTAATAATAGTTTAGCCCCGCTGCCTTAAAGGCGCGGTTCTGCATAGCCGGGGAAAAGCTCTGCTTTAAGGGCGAGCCGAGCAGCCCCACTAACTTTGTTTCCACGTCAATCATGCTTCGTTTCCTCCTAAACAGGCCGCTTCTCCCATCTGGCGAGCAAAGTCTTCCAGTCCTGTTGACTGGCGAGCATTATGACCATAAACGCCAGCAAGGATGCCGAAAGCGGACTGGTGACTATGCTAAGCAGGAAGTCGCCCACGTTCCCGTGCGACAAGGCCATGGCCCGGCGAAAGTTTGACTCAATGAGCGGACTTAGAATTACACCCAGAACCATAGGTGCCAGTGGGTAGTCATACATCTTCATAAAGTACCCGAGCACTCCAAAGGCAATCATCCAGTAGACATCAGCGACGTTAAGGTTAATGGCGTAACTGCCTACCACCGATAGTACGAGGATTATCGGCACAATAATGCGCTTTGGAATCTCCACTACTTTGCTGAAGATGCGAATCCCCGACATGCCAAATATATACAGAAAAATATTCGAAATGATCAGTGACCCCACAATCATCCAGAAGAACTCCGGCTGCTCGCGCATCAGGAGTGGTCCGGGACGCAAACCGTGGATCATCATGACTCCGAGGAGAACTGCGGTTACCGAGTCTCCCGGAATGCCGAGCGTCATCATCGGGATAAATGCGCCACCGATGGCCGCATTATTGGCAGACTCCGGCGCTACGATACCCTCCCACGCCCCTTCACCAAAGGGCCGGGATGGGTTCTTGATCGTTCGCTTGGCGTGGTCGTAAGCCATCAGCGCGGCGATGTCCCCACCCGTTCCGGGCAGCGCGCCAATCAAAGTGCCGAGCGCAGAGCAGCGGAGTGCGAGTGGCAAATTCTTTAGGACGAGCTTTAGGTCTGGCACTATGCGGTCTATCTTTTGCTTGACGGGGGGAATCTTGTGGTGCAGCTGATACAGACCCTCCGACAAACCAAACAGCCCAATCATCACGACGACAAAACTAATGCCTCCAAGTAGGCCGGGGTTCCCAAAAGTGAGGCGCGGCTGTGCCGTAAAGGGGTCCATGCCTACGAGACCGACAAAGGAGCCAAGCGCGGCGGTGAGCAAAGCCTTGCTCAGGGAGCCGCGGCTAAGACTGCCTACGAGAAGCATACCCATCAAAGCTAACAGAAGATAATCGCGGGGAGCAAAACTAAGTGCTAGATTTGCCACAAAGGGAGCGGCCACTGCTAACACCACAATGCCGAAAAAGGTGCCAAGCACTGACATAGTGGTGGCTAGCCCCATGGCCTTGCCTGCTTCGCCTAGGCGCGCCAGCGGATAACCGTCGAAGGCTGTGGCCACGGCAGCCGGTGCACCGGGGATATTAAGCAAAATAGCTGACCTGCTGCCGCCGTATACGCCCCCCGTGTAGATGCCTACCATTAGAGCCAGCGCAGGATATACGTCCCACGCATAAGTGAAGGACAAAAGGAGCGACACCGCCATGGTGACCGAAAGACCCGGAATAGCACCAATATAAATACCGACAAAGACACCACCGGCGACGTACAGCAGTAGTTCGATATTGAGAAAGGGGATAAGAAAGCCCCAAAGACCTGCCATTAGAATCCCTCCTCCACTAAGGCAAGACCACTTCAAAGAGCATGGCAAAAATTACATAGATGACACCCACCGTAGCGACCGCCAGCAC
>QLUS01000002.1 GCA_018725535.1 Bacillota bacterium | reverse complement strand
CGGGGTGACAAGTGAGGTAGGTGGGCTTAATAAGCTTAGGTCTGCTGATCTTCTTGTACAGCAAGTCGATCAGATTGCCTTTGCCAAGCTTCGCTAAATCCTCATGCTCTAAGTAGATACCCTGCCCGCGTACTGCCGCGAGCAGTTCCTTGGCAGTAGAATATGCGTCAATATCTACGTTGGCGTCCTGAAGGATTAAGTCACGGAAAGAAACAACCGGCCACTCGGCGCTAAAGTCAATCTCCTGCTCGCCGATGCGCACCAGCGTGGAGCCGAACAGCGCTTGAACCAGGTGAATTACCAGCTCGCGTAAGAGCTGCATGTTGTCTTCATAGTTAAAGTATGCGCTGTAGCCTTCCACCATGGTAAAATCCTGCAGATGAGTGGGGCTGATACCTTCGTTGCGGAAACAGCGCGCCACCTCAAATACGTGGGTATATCCGCCAACGACTAGGCGCTTGAGGTACATCTCGGGGGCAATGCGCAGGTACAAGTCTATGTCTAGTGCCTTATGATGGGTGACAAACGGCGAGGCTAGCGCGCCGGAGGGTTTGTTGGTGAGTATCTGTGTTTCAACCTCGATAAAGTCTCGACTTTCAAAAAAGCGCCTCATCTCAGAGAGCAGACGTGAGCGCATGAGGAACACGCGACGGCTCTCTTCATTGGATATTAAGTCAAGGTAGCGCTGGCGGTAGATGAGCTCGACGTCTTTAAGCCCATGCCATTTTTCCGGGAGCTCGCGCAGCGCTTTGCCAAGATACGTCCACTCACTGACCTGCACCGTCTTTTCACCGGTCTTAGTAGTAAAAGTGGTGCCGTAAACACCCACAAAGTCCCCGATATCGACCACTTCGTGGAACAAGGCATAGCCTTCGCCTAGCTGGTCTTGCTTAAGGGCTATCTGCATGCGCCCTTCAATGTCTTGGAGGTGTGCGAAGGTCAGCTTGCCCATTTTGCGTATGGCTACGATTCTGCCCGCTAACCTGATGTCTGCCGCGCCATCGGCCAAGGCTCGTGCTACCTTAAGGGCATGTGTCACAGCATATCTTTCCGGATATGCCTGTATGCCGAGTGACTTTAAGCGAGCTAGTTTCTCGCTGCGATAATCCTGTTGGCTCACCGTGATTCCCCCGCTCTCAGTCGTTGCTATGGAGTAACTGAATTTTACTTTCTCGCTCTCACGCTTGTCAAGCATATGCAAAGAAGCGGGCTCGAGCCGTCCCGCGTCGGACAAAAAGAACCGTCCCCTGTGTTCAAAAAAGTGCGGCCCTAGGGTTAGGGCCGCCAAGCTAGGAAGGAGAAAGGTGATACGTCATTGCGCAATTTGCCCGTCTGAGATGGCGATGGTACGGTTAGCCATGGTCGCGATCTCGCGATTATGGGTGACAATGATGGTGGTTAGTCCTTTACTGTTTAGCTCTCTAAAGAGCTCTATCACTTTAAGGCTGTTTTTGCTGTCGAGATTGCCCGTAGGCTCGTCGGCTAACAGTATTGCCGGGTTGTTAATGAGCGCACGCGCGATGGCCACACGCTGCATTTCACCGCCGCTAAGTTCTTTAGGAAGATGCTTGCGGCGATGGCTGAGTCCTACGGTCTCGAGCAGTTCATGGGTGAGTCGCTTGCCTTTATCGCGAAACAGAAGCGGGAGCTCGGTGTTTTCTTCGACCGTGAGTGTAGGCAAAAGGAAGAACTGTTGAAAGACAAAGCCGATGTTCTCTTGCCTGAGGCGCACCAGCCCTGACTCCTTTAGTCCGGTTACCTCTTGTCCTCGCAGGCGGTAACTGCCGGAAGTCGGCGTGTCTAGGCAGCCCAAGAGGTTCATCAGCGTAGTCTTACCCGAACCAGACGGGCCGACGATGGCCACAAACTCCCCTGTTTCGATGGCGAGTGTGGCATCCTGCAGCGCATGGACTGTCTCACTGCCCCGTCGATAGTGTTTGCATAACTTGCTAGTCTTAATCACGCTCAAGTTACTCACTCCTTATGGCTTCCATGGGGCTAAGCTGCGATGCGCGGAGTGCCGGGTACGCGCCCGCCACCACACCTAAGATGACAGAGACCAGCAGGCTCATCACCGCGATGTCTGGGGTAAATGTGATCAAGTTGCCTGCCGGGGCAAAGGGCAAAATCCCACGTAAAGCCCCCTCGATAAGCGTACCCGCGCCGATGGCTGCGGCAATACCTACCATCCCGCCGCTCACGGTCAGCAAGACGCTCTCAATCCAGACGAGGGCAAAGATGTCAACCGCCCCCGCGCCTACCGCCTTCATCATGCCGATCTCGCGCGTGCGCTCAAAAACCGAAGTGAGAATGCTGTTTAGTACGCCTAAGGCACTGATAAGGACGGCTACGACTACAATGGAGGTGATCAGCGCTTGGGCGGACTCCATCAATGTCTGCACAGTGCCGAGCATCTGCGACATAGTGATAGCTTGCACATCTGGCAGAGCTTGCACTAAGTCGACAACGGTCTGTACCTGACGCAGGTCCTCAAGTTGAATGGCCACAGAGGTCACTTTGCCTTCGGCGTTAAACAGGCGCTGTGCCGTAAGGAGCGGCATATAGATAAACTGATCATCTTGTGAACCGGTCTTCTGCAGTATTCCGGTAACGGTAAAGACTTGGTCGACACCGCTAATGCGGTACTCGCTGCCGAGTATTAGCCCCATCTCCGTGGCCTTCCCCGCAGGGAGGATGACGGAATTTGCGTCCACAAAACGCTCTCCTTCAATCACCCACCAAGGCTTTAAGGCAAAGCCCGCTTCGTCCAACCCTTGGATAATGACAGGCTTGCCTTGGTGGACGATCTTCTGGTTCATAAACATACCCACTGCGGTTTTTACGTTGGGCATAGCGCGGATAGTGGCGATATGCTCCTCTGTCAGGTAATCCTCAATCACGCCGCCGTGCATGACCATGGCTGTAGCCTCGTAGGGGCACCCTTTAGCTATGGCGAGCATGTGCGCGCCGAGGCGGTTTAGGTCTTGGCGCAAACTAGCCCGGTAACCGGCGTTAAAAGACGTAAAGCTAAAAAGCATAGCAATGCCAACCGCAATGCCAAGCAATGTGAGGGTACTGCGCACACGGCGGCGCAGTAGGTTCTTGAGAGCCACGGAGAAAAACTTCAAGCCGAACATTCTCTCTTTACTACAGGTCGTAGTAGACAGCGTATTTTATGACTTGGGCCCGCAAGCAAGTACGGCGGCCGACTCAGCAAATAAAGACTACGATTGCGCCGAGTGCCAATAGCGGTGCCCACAGCGGCACAGGGCTGAAAACACGACGGTCAGCCAAAAGCAATTCGATGCGCCGCTTCATGTCACCGCCACCGACAAAGAAACTCTCAGACCAGCGCCACTTCGTAAACGCCACTAGCGCTTGGCTGCGCCGCAGTACCTTAAGCAGCGCGGAGGCGAGCTCGAGCCTATATGTGTCGTTCACAGCGTAATCCGCAGCTTCCTCGCGTGCTTGGCAGTACCGTGCGTAAGCTAAATGCGCCAGCGGGGAAAAGAAGGTCACTTCTCTCAGTAAGAAAACCAAATTCCAAACGTTGTCGTGCCCGCGCACATGGGCTACTTCGTGCGCTAACGCCGCCCTGAGTTCTGCGTCGTTAAGCTGCTCTAGCAGGCCGGTCGTCACACACAGCTCGGGCGCATCGGCATCACGCACAAAGAGCGTGGGGAAGCAATTGGCGTACACAGCGATGCGCAGTGACACCATCTCATCAATATCCGCTAGCGCTTTAGCCACACGTGCCCTAGCAGTTTCGTAGGCCACAAGGCGGCTCAGTCGCAGCGGCGACTTGTAGTATTGCCACAGCCGCACCAAGAGGTAGAGTCCTAGCAGAACAGCGGTAAACGGGGCGAGAAAACCGGCGTAGATGCGGCCCATCGTACAGATACGCCAAGCAAAAGGGCCAAAGAGACGGCTGCACCGCCCAAAGATGTGCGTAAAATACACGAAGTAGCTCATGATTGGCACGGCGAGCACCGCAGCGTAAAGCGTCATCCGCGCACGCGGCGCCAACGGAACAGCCATATCAAGCACGGCAATTAACGCAAACGCTAAGCCTCCGGCAATAAACACATGTAGCACAAAGGGGGATACAAACAGCTGCCACGTGACCATTAGCCGTGCTCCTTTCGCTTGGCTAAGGCTACTTCCAGCCTGTCGAGCTCCGAGGTGTCTACAGATTTAAGGCGGCTGGCAAGGTGCGAAATGGTCTGCTCCCTGTGTGAAACGAACAGGGCATCCAAAACTTCACCCACCACACGCGCCAAATACTCCTCGCGCCGGAGGGATGGCGTGTACACGTACGTGTTGCCTACCGCTTCGCGCTGCAAAAGCTCCTTGTCGGCAAGACGTCCCATCACGGTCATAATGGTAGTGTAGGCTAGCTCACGTTCGCGGCTCACGCGCAACGCTTCGTACACGTCACGCACCGTGCACTGCCCCCGTGACCACACTAACTCCATGATGTCGGCTTCAAGGTCGCCAAGTATCTGTTTTAGACCGGCTTTCTGGGGCCTAAACTCGGGCACGATGGCCTTACCTTCCACAGGTAGACTACCTCCCGATGACATAGTACTGGCCGGGGCCAGCCCACCCTAAGCGGGCCAGTCTCTGCCCGTTTTGTCTGATCTCAATTTCAATGTGGCAGCCGTAGTCAATAACGCGCGCGGTTAGGCCAGTGAGAGTAGGGTTTTGCTGCTGATAGAAAGCGAGCGCCTCGTCACGAATCGCGCCAAAATCGCCACGCGCCTGCGCCGTTTGCCAGAAATAGTACCCCGCGCCCACCACGACCAGTAGAACGACGGCCAAAATAATGTAGATTCTATTCATGCTCTTGCCTCCTGTCTACTACAAAGCATAGTAGCAATAACACTTTACCTTACGCCCGTCGGTGTGTCAACGATATGTTCCCGCAAAATGCGCTGACTCGGCGGGCGAGGTCAGCCTGCAGAGCCTCCCGGTAGTCCTCCGCCAGAGAAAACCGCTTCAACCCCCCCACATACGCCAAAAAGTACAACGGATATTCCCGCGCCAGAAGGAACTCATAGAGAGAATTCTGCCACGCATGTAAGGCCCCATGTGCGTCTCCCTGTGTGGCCGCTTGGCAGGCTAGAGCCAACGATGTCAAACCACGTGAGACGGATGAGTCTTCAGCCTCTAGCTGTACATACCTCTCCTGCGGGGCGGCCATCTTGGCTAGCCACGCCTGCACAAAGCGCTGGTCAGGATTGAGCGGATCTAGCGCCGCATCTTGTGCGAAAGCGGCTAGCCTAACCGTTTCTTCGCGTTCCCACAGAGTTAGACCATGGCACACAACTACTGAGAGGTCGCGCCCAGGGTTAGGCGGCTCGCAGGGCGTAGCCACCTGCATCGTCGCCCGCCTTATCGCGTATTGGCAGAAATCTAACTCGTACTGCACCCGCCGCGCTAGCTCTGTTAGCTTAGCTAGGGCGCAAAATGCAAGCAGTTCGTCCACGGTTTTGCTCAAGTTGCTAAGACTAAGGCGAGCGGCAGTGCGAAGCGCGCTTAGGACTATTGCTTCCCATTTGGCGCTAAGGTCGCCAGCGTAGAGAGGGTACTTCTTATACAACCGCAGCGCTTTCGTCTGCAACTGTAGCGCGCGGGGATAGTCACCCGCCAAGTGTGCGGCCAGAGCGAGATAGCGGTACGCGTCAAGGCAAGACGAGAGATACTTGGCAGGCTGAGCGGTTAAGCGCTTTCGCCAAAAGGCAAGCGCTCGCAGTAAGTATGGTTCGGCAGCCTCCCAACTACCAAACAAACAAGCGCTCTTCCCAGCCAAAAGTTCTGCTTGGGCCACGGCTGCCGGGGTGAGTTCACCGCCATGCCGCTTTAGCAACCTAGTGGTCAAGGAGTAACTGGCGCCATACTCATGCGCTAAGAAGTGGCGCTCCGCCAACACGGCTTGCTCTGCCGGAGAAAGGCCGGTGTCAACCTCGGTTGTTACTTGGGCCAGTGTTTCGCCTACACCAAGCGCCGCGTTAGTTTCCGGCGTATAAAGGCGTGCGGGGGTAGCATGCAACAACAGACTCAGACTGTCGAGGATGCGCTCGCGCATACTCGTCGGCTCAGTCTCAGCCAAAATGGCCGATAGATACTGCTTCGAGGTCCCCACTAATCGCGCGGCCTCAGCTATGCTTAGTTTATTTTCCGCCAAGAGCCGCTTTACGTTGCTTTGCCAGATATCCCGGTACAAGAGTGTCACCTCCGCTTTCCGCTGGAGAGAAAACAAAAATCAAAAAACAAAAACCAAAGCTAGGCATGAGGCGTGAGGCGCCATTTTTCCTCCGCTGTCAGCCGTCAGCGGAAAGCGGAAAGCGGAAAGCGGAAAGCCGCTGAGCACTAGGCACTCACACCATGGAACTTATTCCGCAGTGCGGCGTCAAAGAACATGAAAGCAACGAAAGGAGATTTTAATGATGAAAAAGGTAATTGTTCTGATTTTGATTGTGTTAACAGTGATGGCCACAAGCGCCATGGCGGTGCTGAAGGTGCTTGAACCCGCGCTTGCCAGTGAGCTAGAGGGCCTTGTACGGGAGCAGCTAGCCACAGAGCGCAAAGTAAGTATCGACAGGGTAGTGATTAGCGAGGGCCGGGTGCTAGAACTCCACAACATCAAGACCGACTTGTACGTGGTTGTAGCTGCAGTCAACGGCGAAAAGGTGGAAACGCACGTGCATGTAGGCGAAAAGCGCGTTCTTACCGCCGAGGAAACGGCGGCCCTTAATGCAGCTAACGAGAAAGCTGCGCCGAGTGAGCCAATAATGCGCATTACGGCCCTTAAGGAGACATCTGACAAGCAGATGGAAGTGGCAACGCCAGTAGCAAATAGCCGTGCTTGGTACATGGCAGCAGGCGGAGCAGGCATTTTGATGGTGCTCACTGTGGGAGCATTCGTGGTTCTGCGCAGACTCTAACAGATAGGGCCACTAAAAGACGCACCTAAGTCACGGAGTGTCACCCCGAGCGGGCGACACTCCGTTGCTTTGCTTATAGTCCTATCTCGGAAGCCACATCCTGCATCGCGGCGAGCGCGAGACTCACAAATTCCCTTAGAGTTAACCCCAGTTCCTCGCAGGAGGCGATAGCCTCGCGGTTAGCGCCACGGGCAAAGCTCTTTTCGCCGTAGCGGTTCAAGAGAAAATCGGCGTCAATGCTCGCTATCTTCTTGCTCGGGTGAATTAGCGCCCCTGCTACAATCAGCCCGGTTACCGGGTCGCTGCAGTAGAGAGCCTTATCTAGAGCCGTTCGGCGTGGGATGCCGTGCGCCTCGTTGTGGACAAGCACAGCCTGCACCAGACCGGCAGGGAGTTTTAGCTCCGCTAGCATCTCTGCACCAAGCTTGCTGTGCTCCCCATGGAGGGCCGCTGTTTGGTCATAGTCAATATCATGTAACAAGCCCGTGAGCTGCCAAAGTGAAACGTCTTCACCGGCGCGTTCAGCCAAAGCACCCATAACCGCTTCTACAGCCACCATGTGCTTAATAAGATTCTTGTTTGTTACATTGGATTTAACTAAGGCCAAGGCTTCCGCACGGGTCACGGCAAGACCTCCCCGATAACGCTATATGAAGATGGGGGCAAACACTAGGGCAACAATGGCCATCAGCTTAATCAAGATGTTAATGGAGGGGCCGGATGTATCCTTGAACGGGTCACCGACCGTGTCTCCTACTACCGCAGTTTGATGCGTCGTAGTACCCTTACCGCCGTACTCTCCGCCCTCGATAAACTTCTTGGCGTTATCCCAGGCCCCACCAGCATTAGACATCATTACGGCCATTAGGAACCCAGTCACCACTGAACCTGCTAACAGACCTCCCAAAGCTTCCTTACCCAATAGCAGCCCGACGACTATTGGCATGACAACGGCCAATAACCCCGGCACAATCATTTCCCGCAGCGCTGCAGTGGTGCTAATGTCTACGCAGCGGGCGTAGTCAGGGCGAGCTGTGCCCTCCATAATACCTTTGATTTCCTTAAACTGACGGCGTACCTCGCCGATCATCTGGAAAGCGGCCTTGCCCACTGCCTGCATCGCCAAAGCAGAGAAAAGGAAAGGTAGCATGCCGCCGAGAAATAGCCCAATAATCACTCTAGGGTCCAGTAAATCGATAGTCGTGAGCCCTACGGCCGTAGCGTAGGCAGAGAACAAGGCTAAGGCCGTGAGCGCAGCCGAGCCAATGGCAAACCCTTTGCCAATAGCGGCCGTGGTGTTGCCTACAGCGTCAAGCTTGTCCGTAATCTTGCGCACGGCTTTATCCAAGTGCGCCATCTCCGCGATGCCGCCGGCGTTATCCGCAATGGGACCGTAGGCGTCTACAGCCACAATGATGCCGGTAGTGGCCAACATGCCCACGGCGGCAATAGCTATGCCGTATAGACCGGCAAAATGGACGGAAACAAAGATGGCGGCGACAATCGCGATAATCGGGAGGGCAGTGCTCATCATACCCACGGCGAGACCGGTAATAATGTTAGTCGCAGGGCCGGTCTGCGAGGCGGCGGCGATACTTTGCACGGGCGGCTTATCGCCTGAGGTGTAGTATTCAGTAATTTGCCCGATGGCCACGCCACCCACCAAACCAGCGACGATGGCGTAGAACACACCTATTTCGATGCCGAGAACATTCACTAGGCCAAAGGCACCGGCGATAGTGAGAGCCCCGGCAGCATAAGTGCCGTTAGAAAGGGCTTGCTGTACGTTAGCGCCCTCTTTAGCGGAGACGAAACGCGAGCCGATAATCGATGCCACAATGCCCACCGCTGCTAAACCGAGCGGCAAAACGACTGCAGCCCAAGCGTTTTGGAGCGCGACGGCTCCAAGCGCCATTGCTGCGATGATCGAGCCTACGTAAGATTCAAAGAGGTCTGCGCCCATGCCCGCGACGTCTCCTACATTGTCGCCTACGTTGTCGGCAATGACGGCGGGGTTGCGCGGGTCATCTTCGGGGATGCCAGCTTCTATTTTGCCTACCAAGTCGGCACCGACGTCAGCAGCTTTAGTATAGATGCCTCCGCCCACGCGCGCGAACAAGGCAATCGAGCTAGCGCCCAAGGCGAAGCCGTTAATCATGCCCACCAGAATGCTAAGGTCGGTCACACCACTGACAGCGCGAAACGCCATGTACAGCGTGCTGACGCCAAAGAGCCCCAGCCCTACCACCGACATGCCCATAACGGCACCGCCTGAGAAAGCGATCGCCAAAGCTTTGTTAGTGCCAAAGCGCGCCGCAGCCGCCGTACGCACGTTAGCGCGTGTAGCCACAGTCATGCCGATAAAGCCCGCCAGCACAGAGCTTAGTGCGCCCGCCAAGAATGAGACCGCCGTCCAGACATCGATGGCTAACACAATGATGACGAACAGCGCGGCTACAAAGACGGCCAACGCCCTGTACTCACGGCGCAAAAACGCCATCGCGCCCTCGTGGATAGCAGCGGCAATTTCCTGCATTCTGGGCGTGCCAGCGTCCTGTCGAGTGACGTAATTAGTTAAGTAAAGCGCAAAACAAAGTGCTAATAGTCCCGCGACAGGTGACAGCCACAATAATAAGTCCGCAAAAAATAAATCCACCAAAATAATGTCCCCCTTAAACTTCTACTTTGAGAAGGGGCGGATACACCTTGCCGGTGAATCTGCCCCCAACTATCGAACTATTAGGAGTAGGCCGATGCCGCAGGTTTACTGCAGAACGGCAATTGCGAGCGACAAAGCCATGAAGGCAATGCCTAGGCCAATCGTAAGCTTACCAAAAAAGGCGTCCATGTTCTTTTTGCGCCCGAACAAAGCTTCCGCGCCCCCGGCAATAGCTCCAAGCCCCGCGGCACGACCGCTCTGCATCACGATTGATAGGATAACCCCTACAGCCACTAAGGCTTGGACAATCTTCAAAGCAGTGAGCATTATGCCCTACCTCCCCTCGCATCAACTCCACTGATTCTAGCATACGCACAACGCGTTTACAACAAGCGCGCTGCCTAAGCGAGGTTATAGAAGGCGGCCTTGCCGGGGTACACCGCTACAGCTCCGAGTTCTTCCTCGATGCGCAGCAGCTGATTGTACTTGGCCACGCGGTCAGTGCGCGATGGGGCGCCGGTCTTGATCTGTCCGGCATTAGTAGCCACAGCTAAATCGGCGATGGTCGTGTCTTCTGTTTCACCGCTGCGGTGTGAAATCACTGCCGTCCATCCCGCGCGTTTGGCCATTTCAATTGCGTCCAGCGTCTCTGTGAGGGTGCCGATTTGGTTAAGTTTTATCAGCACTGAGTTGACGGCACGCTCCTTAATCGCGCGCGCGATGCGCTCTGTATTCGTCACCAAGAGGTCGTCACCTACGATTTGCACTTTGTCGCCGAGCCGCTGCCTGAGCAGTTTCCAGCCCTCCCAGTCTTCTTCGGCCAAGCCGTCTTCAATAGATATGACTGGGTACTTATCGACTAAGCCTGCATACCAGTCGACCATGGCTGACGCCGTCTTTAGCTGCTTTCCGCGTTCCATCACATAGTGACCGTCCTTATAGAACTCGGTGGCAGCGGCGTCGAGCGCGATGGCAAGGTCTGTGCCCGGAACGTATCCGGCAGTCTTGATCGCGTCGACGAGCAGTGACAAGGCTTCCTCATTAGATGCTAAGTGCGGCGCAAAGCCGCCCTCGTCGCCTACAGCCGTGCTGTAGCCCCGCTGTTTCAGCACCTTTTTCAGGTGATGAAACACTTCCGTGCCCATGCGCAGAGCCTCAGAAAAGCTCGCGGCACCAATCGGCATCACCATAAACTCCTGTATGTCGACGTTGTTGTCGGCGTGCTTACCGCCGTTAATTAAGTTGAGCATCGGCACGGGCAGAACGCGGGCATTAACCCCGCCCACATATTGGAACAAGGACAAGCCGGCGTGCGCCGCTGCTGCCTTAGCCACAGCCAAGGATACTGCCAGCATGGCATTTGCACCGAGCCTCCCCTTATTGGGCGTGCCGTCGAGCTCGACAAGCAGCTCGTCAACGCCCGGTTGGTTGAGTGCACTCATGCCAATCAGCGCGTTCGCAATCTCTCCGTTAACGTGGTCCACCGCGCGTGTAACTCCCTGACCCAAGAAGCGAGTCTTGTCCCCGTCTCTAAGCTCTACGGCTTCAAACTGCCCGGTTGATGCGCCGGAAGGCGCAATGGCCCGGCCCACGATGCCGTTCTCGAGGACTACTTCCGCCTCTACTGTTGGATTTCCGCGTGAGTCCAGCACCTCTCGCGCTAAAACTTCTGCAATAATGCTCATTCCATTGTACCTCCCATAATTAAGGATTCCCCCGTCATTGCTGCAGGTTGCGCAAGTCCTAGCAAGGCAAGGACAGTCGGGGCTATATCCGCTAGGACTCCGCTTGTGCGCAAACTCACGGTGTGAAACGGCGCGACCACCACACACGCCACGTCGTTAAGCGTATGTGCGGTCAGCGGCTGCCCGTGTTCGTCGAGCATGCTTTCGGCGTTCCCGTGGTCAGCCGTAATGACCAGCGCGCCTCCTTCCGCCAACACGGCAGACACGACCTGGCCGAGCGCTGCGTCTACGGCCTTAGCCGCCGCGCAAGCTGCCTCGTATACGCCCGTATGGCCGACCATATCGAGGTTCGCAAAGTTAAGCACCATCAGGTGATACCCCTCTTTGACCTTCTCCACCAAGGCTTCGGCCAGCATAGGCGCGCTCATAGCGGGAGCAAGGTCATAGGTGGCGACTTTTGGGGAAGGGATTAAGACGCGATCCTCGCCGGGATAGGGAGATTCTGTGCCGCCATTGAGAAAGAAAGTCACGTGTGCGTACTTTTCTGTCTCGGCCATGCGCAACTGCTTGAACCCCGCGTGGCTGACTACCTCTCCTAATGTAGAGGATAGGTCTTGTAGTGCAAACAAATACGGGTAGGCAAAGTCCTCATGGTAGCGGGTGAAAGTGAGGATATCGACCTTCGGTAGCAACGCCCGCGCAAAGCTGACCTCACCCCCGCCGATACTTTGCACAATCTGCCGCATGCGATCGGCGCGAAAGTTAAAGCACAACACGCCGTCTCCGTCGCGTAGCAAACCGTGCTGACCGCTTTCCGCTAACAGCATGGGGGGAATGAACTCGTCGGTGATGCCTGCTGCGTACTTGGCGCCCACGGCGCTGCTAGCAAGGGCAACAGACTCGCCCACACCTTCCGTTATCGCGCTGAAAGCAAGTGCTGTGCGTTCCCAACGCTTGTCCCTGTCCATGCCGTAGTAACGCCCCATGACGGTAGCAATTTGCCCACACCCTAATGCGGTAAGAAAGGCTTCTATGTCGCGCAGGAAGGCAACGCCGGAGGTGGGCGAAACATCTCTCCCGTCTAGCTGCAAGTGCAGGTAGACTTCTAGAGCGGCGAGCTTACACTCCTTAAGCACGGCCTTCAGGTGGTCTATGTGACTGTGAACCCCGCCGTCAGAGAGCAGACCAAACAAGTGCAGTCGCCCGCATCTGCTCTGCAAGGCACGGCAAAGCTTGATCCATTCAGGGTGATGCCGAAGCTCGCCATGGTCGAGCGCGGCTTGAATGCGCACTAGGTCTTGATACACGACACGGCCCGCTCCAATATTAAGGTGCCCGACGTTGCTGTCGCCCATTTGCCCTTCCATGAGGCCTACCGCCGTGCCGGAGCAAGCAAGGCGGGCTGACGGATGGGATGCCAGCAACCGCGTAAGGATGGGCACATTGCCGCTTAGGGCATTGCCGCGCGTTTCGTCGCTTAGTCCCCATCCATCTAGGATTACTAGGGCTACTTGTTTGTACATAGATATCCCCGTGCGGCACCAAGCACCACAGCGGCAAACGCCTGTGCGTTCAGGCTCGCGCCGCCGACTAAAGCACCGTCAATCTCGTTTTGGGCGGTAAAATCCGCAATGTTCTCAGGTCCCACACTGCCCCCGTAGAGCAACCTAAAGGTGTCTCTAGGGATACCGCGCTTCTCGCACAGCCATTCTCGCACGGCCGCAAGCATAGCGTTAGCGTCCCGCGCTGTCGCGGCGAGCCCCGTGCCGATGGCCCATACGGGCTCATAAGCAAGGACGAAACTAGCCCCAACCGGCAACATGCTTAAGCCCCGTTCTACTTGCCCCAGCACAAAGCTCTCGCTCTCCCCCGCTGCGCGTACTTCCCCGCTTTCCCCCACACAGAGCACAGGGGTAAGGTCATGGCTCACTGCCGCAACCACTTTGCGCGCGACAAACCCGTCACCTTCTGACAGGTGCTGGCGGCGCTCGGAATGACCTACGAGCACATAGTCACAGCCGATGTCGCGCAGCATAGCCATAGAAACTTCGCCAGTAAACGCGCCCTTGTCTGCGGGGAAGCCGTTTTGGGCACCAAGTCGAATTTTTAATCCTGTTAAGAGCTGGCCCACTTGCTGGAGAGCGGTAAATGGTGGGCAGAGCACGACTTCGCACATCTCGGGAGTGCGAAGCGTCTCCCCGAGTTCACGCGTCAGCGCGCCGCTCGCCGCCACCAGCCCATTCATCTTCCAGTTGCCAATCACCAGAGGCTTACGTACACTACTCACCTTTCCCAAGCCTGTCAGTCAGCGCGGCGACGCCCGGCAATACCTTCCCCTCCAAAAACTCTAGGGAGGCCCCTCCCCCGGTTGAAATGTGGGTCATGCGCGAGGCCAGACCGGATTGCTCGACGGCAGCGGCGCTGTCTCCTCCGCCCACAATGGTTACGGCCTGCGATGCGGCCAGCGCCTCGGCTACGCCAAACGTGCCCACGGCGAAAACCGGGTTCTCAAACACGCCCATGGGCCCGTTCCATAGCACAAGTCTGGCTGTGGCAATGACAGAAGCGAAAAGGTCTCCCGTCGCGGGGCCGATGTCGACTATGACGCCGTCCACGGGGATAGCGTCGAGCCCGACGATTTCGCCCTCTTCTGCGTTGATGTCCGTGGCCACCACTACGTCGATTGGCAGGTGCACAGCTACCTTGCTGCGCTCGGCTAGGTCGAGCAGCTCGGCGGCAAGCTCTAGTTGCGACGGCTCATAGAGTGATTTGCCTACATCCACGCCACATGCTTTAAGGAAGGTGTTGGCCATGCCGCCGCCGATAATCAGGCTGTCCGCGCGCGTAAGCAGCGTCTCGATGACCATAATTTTGTCCGAAACCTTTTTACCACCGAGGATGGCGACAAAAGGCCGCCTCGGGCTCTGCAGAGCGCTGCCGAGAAAGTCTAGCTCCTTGCTCATCAAGAAGCCGGCAACCGCAGGCTGAACTAGTGCTGGGATGCCTGAGACACTGGCATGGGCGCGATGGGCAGCTCCGAAAGCATCGTTCACGTAGACGTCTGCCAGTCGCGCTAAGGCCTCTGCAAACTCCGGGGAATTTTTCTCTTCTGCTGCGTGAAAGCGCAAGTTCTCAAGCATTACGATTTCCCCAGGCTTAAGCGCGGCGACTTTTGCCTCCACGTCCGGTCCAATGCAATCCGAAAGAGTCGGCACCTCAGTCTCCAGCAACTCCGATAGCCTCCGCGCTGCCGGCGCTACGCTGAAGCGAGCCTCAAACCCGCCTTTAGGGCGCCCGAGGTGGCTCGCCAAAACCACTTTCGCCGCATGCTCACGCAAGTAGCGAATCGTGGGCAGTGCGGCCCGAATGCGGGTGTCGTCGGTGATCGCGCCGCTGTCGTCAAGCGGCACGTTAAAGTCTACCCGCACAAACACGCGCTTATTGCTAACGTCAATGTCCTTTAGCGTAAGCTTTTCCATGTGTTCACCTATTGTATGTGTCGTGCGATAAGTGACAGCACGTCCACCATGCGGCAAGAATACCCCCACTCGTTGTCGTACCAGCTGCACACCTTGACTAGGGTATCACCAATCACCTGCGTCAGCTCGAGGTCGACGATGGATGAACGAGTGTCTCCCAAGTAGTCAATTGAAACCAGCGGTTCGTCGCTAACACCCAGAATCCCGGCTAAGGGGCCAGCGGCCGCTCTGCGAAAAGCTTCGTTAACTTGTTCTTTGGTGGCAGGCTTAGCAGTTTCCACCGTTAAGTCAACTATAGAGACCGTGGTCGTAGGTACGCGCAGAGCAAAGCCGTTAAGCTTTCCTTTTAGCTCAGGCAGCACTAGGCCAATGGCTTTAGCGGCACCTGTACTGGTCGGAATGATGGACTGGCCAGCAGTGCGCGCGCGGCGCAAGTCGGAATGCACCTGGTCGAGTATGCTTTGGTCATTTGTAAATGCATGCACCGTGTTCATAAGCCCTTTAACGATGCCAAACTCCTCGTGCAGCACCTTGGCTATGGGGCCTAAACCGTTGGTGGTGCAGGAGGCGTTCGAAATAATGTGATGGTCTGCATGGCGGTATTTATCTTCGTTACAGCCAAGCACAATGGTAATGTCCTCGCCTGTAGCGGGAGAGCTGATTAGCACTTTCTTAGCACCTGCTAGCAAATGCTTCCCCGCTGTATCGCGCTCCTCAAACTTTCCCGTGCATTCGACGACGACGTCGACTTCTAGCTCCCGCCATGGCAGACGGGTGGGATCCTTTTCTGCCGTGACGCGAACGGCCTTGCCATCTACGCTAAAGCCCGCGGGAGTCACTTCTACTTGGGCCACAAAGCGCCCGTAGTTTGAGTCATACTGCAGGAGATGGGCGAGCGCTTTCGGGGGAGCAAGGTCGTTGATGGCGACGACGGTGATATCTTGCCGGGCGTGGGCAATGCGGAATACTTGACGTCCAATGCGTCCAAAACCATTAATTGCGATTTTCATGAAATACCCTCCTTGTATTGGATGCTTGCACCACATATTCCAGCGCTCAATTTCTCCCGCGCAGAGCTTTCCCGACGATAGGAAACGCCGAGGCCACCGTGCTTAAATAGTCACACCCCAGTTCAAGAAAACGAGCTGAGTAGGCGGGGTCAGCCGCTAACTCGCCGCAGACACCGACTTCACGCCCATGCTGCTTGGCGGCATGCAAAGAGAAGGCAATCAGGCGAAACATGGCCTCGGCCTTGTCCGGCAAATGCATTTCACCAGCGCGGTCGCAGGCGTACACGTATGCCGCTAAGTCGTTAGTGCCAAGGCTAAAGAAGTCGGACACCCCCGCTAGTTCCTCCGCCATCAGCAGCGCGGCGGGTGTCTCCAGCATCGCGCCGAGCTTAAGGTGTGAAGCACCAAGCTCGCTAAGCACGGCTCTCACCTCCGCCATTTCGCGGGCACTGGTCACCATCGGGACCATAATGCTGAGCGGCCCGTGTGCAGAAGCTGCCAGCAGTGCCTTGATTTGCCGTTTTAGGATATCGCGGCGCCTCAAGAGGACCCGCACGCCTCGCTCCCCTAGCATGGGGTTCGGCTCCTTGTCTACCGTCAACCCAGCTATAGGTTTGTCCGAGCCCAAGTCCAGCAGGCGGAAGATGACAGGCCTACCCGCAGCCGCTTTGACTGCGGCGACATAGTGCTCTTCTTCGTACTCAACGGCAGGAATCCCACCGAACTGCAGGTAGAGAAACTCCGTCCGGAAAAGCCCCACCCCTTTGTACCCCTGTGCTGCGGTAATATCCCGGGCGGAGGCGGCATTAAGCCACAGCGGGTAGGGTGTGTAGTCCACTTGCTGCAGAGTGAAGCTTCGCTCCCCTGCCCAGATCTGACCGGAAGCCCCATCTATGCTTATAAGTTGCCCCTGCCAATACGTTATATCGAAGGCCACGCCGGCCACAAGCGGCAAACCTACGGTGCGGGCCAATATCGCGAGGTGCGAGGTGAAAGCTAAGGATTCGCGCAGGACAATGCCGCGCGCTCCGGCTCCATACGCCTCATACAATCCTAGCGGGGTAAGTGAATCGGCAAGCAATATGCCGCCCTGACCTTCCTCGTCGTTCATTACTAAGAGCTCCTGCGCGAGAGCGCGCAAGTCCTGGGAACGCTGCCGCAGATAAGGGTGGCGAGCGCCGTCAAGGAGCCTAGCTTGTTGCTCCCAGGCCTCAGTAATTGCCTCGCCTACCGTCCGCCCCTTAGTTACGTCCCCCTCTATGGCCTCCCGCAGTTCCGGGTCCTCAAGCAGCGCTAGGTAAACGAGCGCCAGTTCGCGGGCGGTGGCAGACAGGCTAGTGTCCCCTGCCCACCGCTCGTAGCGCCGCTTGGCCGCGCTGTACACATGCTCGACGCTTACGGCTGCCTGACGCCGTGGTGACGGCCGATACGCGACTCCACACGCGGTGCCTCCCGCGACACCAATTCCTCCTGCAATTAACACTGCCGTTCGCCAAACCCTTCTTCAATAAATTGCACGACCGAATCTAGTGCAGCATCCACGTCGCCGCTGCCGCGCACAGTAACAAGCACTTGATCCCCCGCTGTCAACTCCCACCCCGTCAGGGCTAAAATGCTAGCTGCAGAGAGCGTATCGTCGCCATGAGATAGCCTTACGTCCATATTGAGTTTGCTGCAGAGCTCCCGCAAGCGGGCGAAGGGACGAAAGTGTAGAACTTCGTTAGATATCACCGCGAAACGCTGCGCCTCTTTCACTTGCCCTCATCCCCTCCCCTAAACCCATGATTTTTCGCGACCGCTTCTAGTTTGCGCAACCGATGATTAACCGCGCTTTTACTAAGCGGCGGGGTAAAGTAAAGACTTAGTTCCTCTAAGCTAGCCTCGGGGTACCGCGTGCGCAGGGCCGCAGCCTCCTGCAGCGGCTCAGGCAGACTAGTGATGCCAATAGTCTTATCGATATACCGGATAACGTCCGCTTGACGCCAAGATGCCTGCATGGTCTTATTGAGGTTGGCAGTTTCGGCGTTGACTAGCCTGTTCACCTGATTGCGCATGGATTTACGCACCCGTGCTTCTTCTACCCTGAGCAGCGAGGAGTGCGCTCCCGCAAGGTTCAGGAAATCTACGATTTGCTCTCCTTCCTTGAGGTACACCACAAGCAGCTCCTTGCGCCTGATTGTGCGCGGTACAAGCTGGCACCTCTCCATTACCGCGCAAAGGTACTCCGCTTGTGCTTCGGACTCCGTCACCATTTCGAGGTGATACGATACGCGATTCGGATCGGTAATCGTGCCGGATATGATAAACGCGCCGCGCAGATACGCCCTCAGGCAACAGTCCATAGCCTGCCCGGACTCTACTATCGGTTCAAGTTGCGTCAAATGAATGCGCTGGTTATTGGCGTCCCACAGCCCTACCGCCATGAGCACTTCCGCGGCATGCGGGCAAAAAATAAGGTACATGCGGTTCTTGCGAAACGCCGACCTACGCCTAATAAACACTCTCGCCTCCGGCTGATGCTCCTTGACTAGGCGCAAGATAAGTCTAGCTACTCCGGGGCTTTGGGTAGCTATGTTCAGGCCTAAGCTACCGCCGCGAGATAACTGCAAGGTGGCATGTTGTCTGATAATCGCTACTAGCTCGGCGCGGCGACAGCAGGCCGCCTCGTCAATCACTCTTACGAGCTCGCTCTTGACGGCTTCGGTAAATGTCACCTCACACCTCCCGCGTAAACGCCTTTACTTACTATTCCACTTGCGCTTCTCTTTCCCTGCAGGAGGACGCTAAGTGTTGGAGTTAGGGCATACCTCAGGATTAAGGATGTTGGGAGGGCGACGGCGTAACAAAGATCTTTTTCTGCAAATTCTGCACTCCCATAATCCTAACATATGGGACGACAGGCCCATCCTCACAGATGAGCCTGTCGCCCCGGCTGCCTAAGTCCGCGGCGAGAATGTTCTGCAGTCGGTGTCCTTGCTGCTGCGAGCATTAGGCGACTGCACCTCAATCTCCTTGGCGCTACAGTGATTGGTGTTCACGTGATAACGACATGTGTTCACCACACACTTTACCCCCGCGAGATGACGACTGGTCCCATCCACGTTCATTACATTCACCCCCTTTGTTGCATACTGTGTTTAGTATGCGTCAAGGGGCAAGATTCATGCCAGAACTCACCCTGGTCATTATAGCATTTCTGGCATAGCAGGACACCTATAGGGCGCGCCTATCTTAGTGCCGCTGTCTAGTAATTCGCCTCTAGAAATAGTACAATCACAAAAAAGCACGCATTCAGGGGGATACGCATGGAGCTATGGCGGCGCAACTTGTTAGTGCTGTGGGTGGGGACCGTCTTTGCGGGTATATCCTTTTCCTTAGTCAGCCCGTTTTTGCCCATGCTGCTTAAAGATGTGGGCGTGGTCGAGAACTTAGAAGTCTGGTCGGGCTGGGCCTTTGCCTCGACTTTTTACACCAGTGCCTTGATGGCGCCGTTGTGGGGGTCTTTGGCGGACAAGTATGGGCGCAGGCTGCAATTAGTGCGGGCGGGCATAGGGATTGGCGTGACCTACATTCTGCTGTCTTTTGCCACCAACGCCTGGCAAGTTATTTTCCTTCGCTTGCTGCTTGGCTTGTTCAACGGGTTTATCCCTACGGCCATAGCCATGGTCGCCGTCAACGCGCCGGAAGAACACATGGGACCCGCGCTCGGTGTCATCCAAAGTGGCGGCGCCTTTGGCTCGGTAGTAGGACCGCTGATTGGCGGCTACATGAGCCATTTCCTCGGCATCCAGCAAACTTTACTTATAGCTGGAGGTAGCCTTTTTGCGGCGACCGTGTTCACCGTGCTCTGCACTAACGAGGTACATAAAGGCGACCGTTCGATAAAGCGTGATGTTCTCGATGATATCCGCCAGTCGCTAAGCAAGTCTTTCCTAGTGCAAATGTTTGTCCTTGTGCTTATGTTTAATGTTGCCCTAATGGCGATCCAGCCGGTACTCCCCATCTTTATCCTACGGTTGGCGGGCGAGCACGACGCGGCAGTGCCGACCGGCATTATCTTCGCACTCGCGGGGATTGCTACAGTTCTGGCTGCCCCACGCTGGGGACGCCTAAGCGCCGCGTGGGGCGAGCGAAAGGTGTTGCGTGTAGCTTTAGTTGGGGCCGCAGCGGTGAGTGTGCTGACGGCGTTGTCTACCAGCTTGAATATGCTTGGCGGAATGCGCTTTGTTCTCGGATTGTTTATAGCGGCACTTATGCCTGTTAGCACGATGCTGATTGCCAAGTCTGTACCGACAAACTTTCGCAGCCGCGCGTTGGCGCTAAATAACAGCTTCGGCCAATTTGGCGCTGCTGTTGGCCCTACTCTAGGTGGATACATGGCCTTAGGTTTAGGCGTGCCTTCGGTCTTTGTGGGGATAGGAGTACTCTTATCTGTAGTAGCCGTGGCTGTAGAACGAGCGCGTTGGCAGGATGCCCTCACCAGCTAATAGCGTTCCTCATAAATGGCGCGGATACAGGCGCGGTCTAGCTCTACGTAGTTGTTGGCAAGCAGGCGCTGCTGCTGCTCCAGCACGCTGTCCGTAAAGAGGTCTATTTCTTCGGGGGTCATACCGTATTCCCGTAAGGACTTCTGCGGCAGTAAGCGGCCGAGCAGAAGCTCGAGGGCCGACCCCGCTTCTCGGTCGTCCAGAAGTGCGAGCGAGGTGGCTATCGCTTGTCGCAACAAACCAATCTGCCCATCTGGCCGAAGACGATCGTAGGTACGAAACACTGGCAAAAAGAACTGGTAGTTAGATTCGCCGTGGGGCACATGGTACTTACCCCCAAGGGGGTAGGAGAGCGCATGTACCGCCGCAACTCCGGTATTGCCAAAGGCTATGCCGGCGAAGTTGCTGGCAACGAGTAGCTGTCTGAGTTGACTAAAGCGGGACTCACGCCCATGCTCGGCAACATGTCGGTAGCTAGCCAGAATCATCTGGATCGCGCTTAAGCTAAAGAGCTCAGTATAGCTGTTAGACCGCGGCGACACCAACGACTCTGCGGCGTGAATCAGCGCATCCACCGAGCTGTAGAAGAAGTAGTCGTAAGGCAGACTGACGAGGAGTTCCGGAATCAGGACGGCCGAGTCAGCGTAAAAGGCATCGCCACCGAGACCAAATTTGGTCTCTTTTTCGTCTACGGCTACCACCGCAAGATTGGTCACTTCGCTCCCCGTACCACAGGTTGTCGGCACGATGATGAGAGCCTTCTCCTTTACTAGGGGCGCGCGCTTTTCCAGCAGGTCTTGGGTGCGGTCCGACCCCGCAAGCGCTAAAAACTTGGCCGTGTCGGCAACCGTCCCACCGCCCACAGCGATAATGCGCCGGTAGTTGTGCGGGCTGATGGCGAGCCTGACAGCGTCAATTAGGTGGTGGGTGGGCTCACCCGTGCCAAACTGCTCGTAGAACAAGAACTCGCATGCGGGCGTAAGGTCTTTGAGGTACGCCTCATAGATAAACTGGTGGGTAAACACTAGGTCGCCTGCGTCTATGTTGAATTCCCGCCAAAATTCTCTTGCCGTGTCAAAGCTATGCACTTGTGGCGGCAAAGCAAAAAACTTCATGCTTCGCAGCCCTCCTTGATTCCAGCTATAGCTTTGGCCAGCTCTTGCTTGGCGGCGAAGTCGGCCTGACGCCCGATAACTATACGCTGCGCTTGCGGCGAGCCCGCGCCGTGCATGGACTCGGTGCGGTAACCTACCGCTCCCGCGCCTATCGTCAGGTTTTCAATTAAGCGCAGGATACGTAGACGGTGCTCCGTCGGCACGGTAGAGACGCCCTGCAGGTATTTATCTAGCCAAGGCTTGGTGGCGGGATTACTTAAGTCGCGCTCAGCGGGCATCGTTACCATTAGGCCGCCTGCTATGTCCTCCGCCAAGCGCGAGATCTCGTAGGGGAAGCGCGTGACGTTTTGTTTACAGACGTTCGCTAGCAGGAGATCTACTAAGTATGTGCCGGTGGCCGTTGGGTGCCCTTCGGTCGAGCAGGCTAGCCCACAGGCGTAGAGAGTTTCGTTGAGATGCGTCATTTCGATGAGTTTATCTTTTACGTGGCTCGCGCGACTCGCGCCGTTGTACTCGGCCGCGAGTGAGGCCGCTCCAATGAGGACGTCGCCCACACCAACTTTGCAGCCGCCGTAACTCTGCCGGTGATACGCGGCAAAGCGTTCAACCAGCACGCCCGCGAAGTCGTGCTCGCCGCACATAAAGACCCTTTCCCACGGTACAAACACGTCGTCAAACACTACCAAGCACTCATGCCCACCAAAGCGGGCGTTGCCGACGTCAAGGTTTCCCTGCTCAAGTTTCCGCGTGTCAGACGCCTGTCGTCCGTAGATGTAGATAAGCCCCGGGTTATCGGCTGGGACAGCAAAAGCGACAGCATACGCGCGGTCATGCGCGGACAGTGCGATAGTCGGCATAGCTAGTATTTCATGTGAGTTAAGGGCCCCGGTCTGGTGCACCTTGGCCCCCCGCACCATTATCCCGTCCGCTTGCTCTTTCACTATCCTCAGGTACATGTCTGGGTCTGCCTGTTGTGAAGGAGATTTACTGCGGTCGCCTTTGGGGTCGGTCATTGCCCCGTCTATCGTCCAGTCCTGTTCCTGCATTTGTCTTAGCCAAGCGCGGAAACGCTGATGGTACACCGTGTCATGTGTGCGGTCGATTTCAAAGGTCATGCTGTCGACGGCGTTAATGGCATCCATGCCGACGCAACGCTGAAAACAGGTGGCGGTTTTCTGGCCTAGCAATCGGAGCATTTTGACTTTCGCCACGAGGTCTGCCGGGCTTTGGTGCAGATGGCAGAAGCGGCTGATTGTCTCGCCGGTTAGACTAGAGGTAGTCCTAAGCAAAGCGGAGTAGCTCGGGTCATGCGCTAGTTCGTACGTTAGCGCCACAGCATTAAGCGAGGGCCTAACTAGGGGATGGTCAACGGTGTTCCCCACTCGTTCGCCAAGCACGTAGGCCGTAAATTTCATCTGGCGTAGCGAGTCGATGTACTCGGCGGCGGTCTTTAACGCCATTTCGCTTCTCCCTCCTGATAAAAACATGGCCCCCGGCATTAGCCAGAGGCCAAATTATTACTGCACTCTGACCTTAAGCATCTTATCGCCCGGCTCGATTTGGTCAACGAGGTCCACGTTGTCGATTACTTTCCCAAAGACCGCATGCACGCCATCTAGGTGCGGCTGCGGCTGGCGTACTACGAAGAATGACTGCTGCCCGTGTCTTTACCGGCGTGGGCCATGCTTAAAGCTCCGCGCACATGCTTATGAGGGTTCCCTGCGGTCTCACACTTAATCTTGTATCCGGGGCCGCCTCGCCCTGTGCCTTCCGGGCAGCCGCCTTGGATCACAAAGTTCTTGATGCACCGATGCAACGGTAGGCCGTCGTAGAAGCCGTCGTTTGCGAGTTGAGTGAAGTTCTCCACGGTGCCTGGTGCCGCTTGTGCATAGAACTCGATGGTGAAGGCCCCTTTTTCGGTCTCCATGGTGCAGATCTTGTTTTCGCTCATTCACATACCTCCTGTCCTAAGACTATTTCGTCGCACACAGTAAAACTCCTCCAGCTAGAAAATTGACAGGTATCTTTCTAGCTCCCAAGGGTGCACTGTCTTTTCGTAGAGGTGCTGTTCTTCCTTTTTGGCGGCGAGATAACGCTCGACGATGTGCTCCCCAAGCGTGTCTCGCATCAGCTGGCTCTGGCTAAAGTACTGCAGGGCCTCCGGCAGGCTACTAGGCAAGCCCTCTACACCGGCACTGCGGCGATCACCCTCACACATATCGTAGATATTGCGCTCTACTGGGGCGGGCGGTACTAACCCGTCCTTAATCCCTTGCAGTCCGGCGCGCAGAGCCACAGCAAACGCTAGGTAGGGATTGCAGCTTGGGTCGGGGCTGCGCAATTCAAGCCGCGTGGCATTGCCCCGTCTGGCAGGAACGCGGATAAGTGGGCTGCGGTTGCGTTCCGACCAAGCGATGTAGACCGGCGCTTCGTATCCCGGCACTAGGCGCTTATAGGAGTTGACGAGAGGATTAGTAATGGCCGTGTACTCCCGCACATACTTAATGAGACCGGCCAAATACTGCATGGCCACGCTGCTTAACTGGCGCGGGGCAGTTGGGTCGTAGAAAGCGTTAGTGCCGTTCATAAACAGAGACTGGTTAATGTGCATACCCGAGCCAGCTTCACCAAAGAGGGGTTTAGGCATAAAGGTGGCGTGTAGATTGTGCTGCATGGCGATAGTGCGCACCACGAGCTTAAATGTGGTAACATTATCTGCGGTAGTAACTGCCGGCGCATACCTAAAATCGATTTCATGTTGACCTGGTGCGCACTCATGGTGCGAGGCCTCCACGTGAAAGCTCATCTCTTCAAGCGTTAGGACAATGTCCCTGCGGGCGTCTTCGCCGCGGTCAATCGGCGAAAGATCAAAGTAGCCGCCGCGGTCGTTGGTGATGGTGGTTGGTCGCCCTTCGGCATCACGCTTAAAGAGAAAGAACTCGGCCTCAGGTCCCACCTGCATGGTATAGCCAAGCGCCTCGGCCTCTGCCACAGCGCGCTTCAGCGTGCCGCGCGGGCAACCGCTAAAGGGTGTGCCGTCGGTGTTAAGAATGTCGCAAATCAGGCGCGCCGTGGGGGCTTTGTCTTTCGTCCATGGGAAGACCGCATAGGTGTCTGGGTCGGCCTTAAGCAGCATGTCTGATTCCTCAATGCGGGCAAACCCCTCAATGGAGGAGCCGTCAAACATTAGCTGCCCCTCGAGAGCTTGTTCGATTTCGTCGGCCGAAATAGCGACATTCTTGTTGACGCCTAAGATGTCTGTGAACTGCAATCTCACAAACCTGATATTGTCCTCTTTTACTCTCTGCAGCACGTCAAAACTACTGGCCACACCCTTCACCCTTTCCGCTATTGCGATTATGGTACATAAACCGTTCCCGCTTGTCCATAGAAATGAGATAGTTCAGAGGAGAGTGCAGGCGTGAGTCGTGTGGCTGTAACAAATGCGCCCAGTTATACGCCCGAGGAAGTTCAGCGCGCCTTAGAGAGGGCTTTACAGCTAGTTTACCCAGAAGGACTTCAGCAGTTGATTAGACCGGGATTCAGGGTAGCGCTTAAAGTCAATATGCTCATGGGTAAAGCGCCGGAGCGAGCCATTACTACCCATCCGGAGCTTGTGCGTGCTGTGTGCAAGGCTGTGCTCGCTTGCGGCGGCATACCACTGATTATCGACAGCCCCGGGGGGCCATATACCCCCGCCATGCTGAAGTTAGCCTATGAAAGATGCGGTTTCGCGGCGGTGGCACGGGAGACCGGCGCACTACTCAACTTTGACACCCGTGTGCAGAGAGTGAACGGCGTGCTGGGTACTCCCCACAACTCAGCTGAGCTCTTGGCTCCGGCGATAGCGGCAGATGTCTTGATTAACCTACCTAAGCTCAAAACGCATGGCCTCACCGTAATAACGTGCGCCGTAAAAAACATGTTTGGCATGATCCCCGGTTTGACCAAGATTGAATACCATATGCGTATGCCCGAAGTTCGCGATTTTTGCGCGGCACTAGTGGGCATTGCCGAACTAGCACAGCCGGAGCTTACGATTGTGGACGCTGTTGAGATCATGGAGGGCGAAGGACCGAGCGGCGGCAAACCTAAGTTTATGGGTTATGTTTTGGCGGGGAAAAACATGCACACGGTGGACATGGTGGCGGCAACGATCTTGGGGCTGCGGCCAGAGCAGGTGCCAACGCTTGCGGTAGCGCAGGCGACCAATCCCCCACTCGCGCCACTTAGGAGCGAGGATGTATCTGTCGTAGGGGCACCGCTCTCCCCTCACAACGTTTCGCTCCCCCTAACCGCTAGAAACACCAACCTCTTTGAAAAAATACTGCCTAGACAAGTCGCAAAAGCTCTCGCTCGCAATTTGCGTCCTCAACTGCGCTTTGTAAAGGCAAAGTGTACCTCATGCGGCATCTGCGTGCGCAGTTGCCCACCTAAGGCCCTCACAGCACGCAAAAATGATGTACCCGCGCTAAACTCCGCGCTGTGCATCCGCTGCTTCTGCTGCCAAGAACTTTGCCCCGAGCATGCGGTGGAGATTAAGCGCACGTTGTTAGCGAGAGTGCTGACGCGCTACTAGGCAGAGCAAAACAAAATTTCACGTCCCCACTGTTTCAGAGTAGGCAAGGACCGTCCCCATGCTATCGCATGTTATCCTTTGGTGGAGATGTTTACGTTCGCGAGTTGCAGGTAGGGGTAGCAGGTGCTGCCGCGCCACTGTTGCTCGCGGCTTAGTGCTGCTAAATTGTCTCTGAGATCAGTAAAGACATTTACGGAGAACATGCAGTCCTTGATGCGCCCAACGACTTGGCCTTTCTCGATTTTATACCCGAGTGAAATATTACCGCTCACCTGCCCGCCATAGGGGTTCCCCGCCCAGGCACCCATGGTGCCGTCGATAAGCACGCCTTCGTCGATACCAGCGAGCATTTCGCTAAAGGATTTGTCGCCGCCGGGAACTACGGTGTTGTTAGACACGGGGCCTGCTCCGCCGCCGTTACCGGTCGGGGTCATGTTCAAGAGGTGCGCGGTCTGTAGGTCGAGTAAGTAACCCCCGATTCTTCCTTGGTCAATTAGGGCGCGGCGCGATGTGGGCATACCCTCGCGGTCAAAGCCCTTGCTGCCAACAGCCCCGTCGGCTAAGGCATCGTCAATGAGGCTAAAGCGCGGGTCAAAAGCTAGCTCGCCGATGCGTCCCTTAAAGGGCGAGAAGCCGCGCGAGATACCCATGCCGTTAAGGCAAGCTAAGAGCGGGTCGACCAAGCAACTGACTTCACCCGGGGCAAAGATGACCGGATATTGCCCCGGTTTTATGCTGGCATTCTCTTTTGCTAGGCGGAAGGACTCGATTACTTTGGCCTTTATACTATCCGTGCACGACGAATAATCGGACTGAGCGATGAAGTCGTAGACCTGGAGAAAACCGTCCTCGTTAACGAGCTCGCCGCCCAAATACACGTGCCAAACAGTCACATCACCGCTGCCCTGAAACCCTGCGGAATTTATGAGCTTAAATGAGCCAAAGTTCTTGCCGACCCCCGCAAAGGCCTTGATCTTTGGATCATAGGCGTTTAGCGCGCTCACCATATCCGCCGCCAAATCAAGCATCTCTTTTTGCGTCACTTCTTTGACGCGCGGGTCGAAGGTGCGCGGCGAGGTTAGCTCGCTTGCTCCCGGCAAGGTATAGCCTACGGGGCTGCCGTGTTTGGCTGTGTTTGACGCATAGGAGAGTAAGACATCAAAGCTGCCCGGCTTGGTAGTCGTAGCCGAGCCAAGTCGACCATCCTTGATTAGCCTCAGCGTCCACCCTTCTTCTTCGGTGTGGGTGATGTCTTTAAGCTTGCTGGCCTGAAATGAAACAGCGTGTTGTACCGCCTGTTTGGCGTAAACATCCGCCTGATCAGCTAGCATAAGGGCTTTATGCAGTAACGCTTCCATTAGCTTGCACCCCCTATAACGACCTTCTGTACGCGAATGTGAGGCGACCCTTCGCTCGTGGGCAGCGGCGACTGTGCCCATTTGCCGCATCCGCCCGCGGTGTTGTCGTAGGTAAAGTCGTTGCCCACCATATCGATGTTAGCAAGCGTGGTAAAGACGTTGCCGCTTAGGGTTACATCTTTAACTAGCTCCGCTATTTTCCCTTCGCGAATCATATACCCGTGACCCGCAGTAAAGGTAAACATTTCGCCATTGGTCTGCCCGCCGTATCCGCCTAGAGCGTACACACCCAGTCCGATGTCCTTGATCATATCCTGAAACGAGCTTGTGCCGGCCTCAATACAGGTAGTGCGCATGCGCACAATAGGCGGGAAAGTATAAGACATAGCCCGCGCGGAGCCTGTCGTGGCTTCGCCCATTTTGGCGGCGCTTTCGCGCGAGTGCAGCCTGCCGACAAGCACCCCGTCCTTAATCAAATAGGTCTTCTCGGTCGCTACGCCTTCGTCGTCGTAAAGTAGCGCACCGCGATTGCCGGAGTCCATACCTGTGTCGTAGATGTGGAGAATGTCGCGCCCGAACTTTTTGCCGAGCGTCATAATCTCGCGCAAAGCTTCATTCTCGCTGATATCGTCGGCCTCGCTCAGGTGACCGAAAGCCTCGTGTACAAACAGCCCGGCCAGCTTGGGGTCAAGAATGACGGTGTACTCGCCCCCTTTCACGGTCGGGGCATCGAGCAGGTCAACTGTCAGTTGGCAAGCCTTCTTCAAGTCGTTCTCTAGGTTCAGTACGCATCCAAAGTCATTATTACTCCCTGTGCTGACGCCTTCCGTTACTGTAACATTGTCGCGTGTGGCCACAGCACGCAGGCTGCACCCGATGTCATATTTCTCTTGTGCTACGTAGGAGCCATCTGTATTGACGTAATACAGGTTAATGTACCGGTCAAAATAGCGGATGACCGAGCCGGTGATAGAAGGATGAAAACCGAGGATTAACTCGTTGTAGCGCGCGAACACATTGACCTTTTCCTCCAGAGTAACGGCGCGCGGGTCTAGTTTCACAGGTGTCTTAACTTCGGTGTCAACCACAGGCACTTCCGCCATCTGACTCTGGCCTTGCTTAATCGCCCCGAGAGCGCGCGCTTGCTCGCACGCCTGACTGACTTTTTCAGTCAAATCGTCGATGCGGTTAAAGGAAACAAACCCCCAACCGCCATCCACCAGCGCCCTGACGTTGCCGCCAAATTGTAGCCGCTGTGCGAGTTGATCTAGATTTTTGCCACGGTACTCTATAGATGTGACGTGGGTCTCCTCAAGGCGAATCTCGCAGTAGTCCGCTGTAGACGCAGAAAGCGCCTGCCGCAAAAGTTCTTTCAAGTACCTGCCCCCTATCAAAAACTTCTTCGTTAATTTCGGCTAGCGCAAGGCGATTCCTGCTATAACAAGCGTAGCTTGCGCTTTTTTCATTACATCGAAGCGAGAAGCCTGAGTACAAGTTGGCTCATGTTCCCCACCGCATACCCCAAAAACTCCTTAAAGTTCGCCGGAGCTTCGCCGTCAGCTTGGTCCGAAATGCTGCGGATGGCCACCCACGGCACGCCAAACAGGTGGGCCACGTGCGCCCAGGCCGCGGTCTCCATATCTACGCAGTCACCGCGATACACCTGACGCAACCGCGCTCCTTCATCGTGCGCCACGAATTTGTCGCCGGTTAAAGCCAGCCCCTGCCTAATCTGCACGGGGAGATTAATCTCCTCGGCGGCTGTAACAGCTTTAGCGAGCAAGGCGCGGTCGGCCTTAAACTCCCGAATGCGCAAACCAGGCACCATGCCAAGTTCATAGCCAAAGGCAGTAAGGTCTAAGTCGTGCTGTACTGCGCCGCGGCAGATAACAATATCTCCAATGCGCAGGTCCTCGGCAATGCCGCCCGCGACCCCGATGCCAATCAGCCGTGTGACTTTATAGTGCGAAAGCAAATAGCTTAAGCCCGCAGCCGCACTCACTTTACCGACACCAGAGATTAAAGCGATGGTGTTTTCGCCGCGCGAGGCGTATAAGTCCCAGGGGCTTCCACTGCCAAGTTCACGCAGAGCGAGGGCGTCTTTAAGCACATCTAGCTCTGCTTGCATGGCGCAGACAATACCGATAGTCACCGCAGGCACCTCCAAGTAAATCTGAGATTTACTACTCAGTCTAAGACTCGATTTTTTCGAACCGGGCTGTAAAGTGCCTAAGGATTGGAGCCTCATAGGTGTACCGCAGGCCGGTGATTTCGGCGCGTCGTTCATAAACGTTAGCGCAGGCAACCGCGATTACGTCCATATGCCTGTTAGTATAGACGCGGCGAGGAATGGTTAGGCGTAGCATTTCGAGCTTAGGGAAGTCATGCTCACCTGTTTTAGAGTTACGTCCGGCAAGGTTAGTGCCAATCTCCACCCCGCGCACGCCGCCTTCGATGTAGAGCTCCACCCCAAGCGCTTGGGCTGGGAACTGGTGCTGTGGGATATGCGGCAGAAATCGTTTGGCATCAAGGTACACGGCATGCCCACCGACAGGCTCAATAATGGGGACGCCGAACTCGAGCAGTCGATCCCCGAGGTACTTGACTTGGCCTATACGATAAGCTAGATAGTCCTCCTCTATAACTTCGTAAAGCCCCCGCGCCATAGCTTCCATATCGCGTCCGGCTAGGCCGCCGTAAGTCGGGAAGCCCTCAAACAGCACTGCGAGCCCACTCGCCGCCTGATACAGCGCGTGGTCATTAACGGCCAGAAAGCCGCCAATGTTTACGAGCGCGTCTTTCTTGGAGCTCATCGTGCAGCCATCAGCATAGGAGAACATCTCGCCCACGATTTCGGCAATCGTCTTGGTTTGGTAACCAGGCTCGCGCTGTTTAATAAAGAATGCGTTTTCAGCGAAACGGCAAGCGTCAATAAAGAAGGGCTTGCCGTATTTTTGGGCTACTTCACTGACGGCGCGAATGTTCTTTAGGGATACGGGTTGTCCCCCGCCGCTGTTGCACGTGACGGTGAGCATAACTAATGGCACATCCGCAGCGTTCTCCGCCAGAAAGGCGTCAAGCTTAACTACATCCATGTCGCCCTTAAAGGGGCACTGCGAGGTGGGGTCATAGGCCTCGGACACCACAAAGTCTACGGGCACGCCCCCCTTATGGAGAACATGCGCTTTAGTGGTGTCAAAGTGCATGTTATTGGGGACGAATTGCCCTTGCTTTAACATGACATAAAGCAAGAGGTTCTCGGCCGCGCGTCCTTGGTGCGTAGGCAGCACATACCTGAACCCGGTTATCTCTTGCACAGCCCGCTCGAGGTTAAAGTAGTTCTTGCTGCCGGCATAAGCCTCGTCGCCGAGCATCATGCCCGCCCATTGGTTGTCGCTCATGGCTGATGTTCCGCTGTCCGTGAGTAGGTCAATGTATACCTCCGTAGACTTGAGTCCAAAGAGGTTAAACCCCGCAGTGGTGATTTTTTGGGCGCGCTCCTCGCGTGTGGTCATCTTAATCGGCTCCACGACCTTGATACGGAAAGGCTCTGCGGTAGGGATTGGTCTTGGCATATATGTCCCCCTTTAATTTGACTTTTTGATAGAGGATACCAATTGCATCACGCGGCGCGCCAGTTTGTCTGGGTCGTGTCGCACCACGCCTCCTTGACACAGTAGGTCACCAGTAGCTATACGCACGCCGAGCTGGTGCAAACGCGGAAAATCTAGTATTACCGGCACAGAATTAGCCGCTGCATATTTGGACAATAAGTGCGGGCGCACTCTCGCGCTATTGACGACTACACTGTCAATCAGGCGCGGCGACGAAAAGCGTTCTATCGCTGACACGTGTTGTGAGGCTGTAAACCCCTCCGTCTCCCCCGGCTGCGTCATGACATTGCATATGTATATTTTTGGCGCATTAGTTGCTGCTAGGGCTTCGCCCACGCCGCGCACCAACAGATTGGGGACAACTGATGTGTACAAGCTACCGGGGCCAAGGACGATAGCGTCAGCTTCGGCAATAGCCCTAAGCACCTCCGGCAGCGCTTCCGCATCGCTAGGGATAAGCGCTAGGCTTCGCACTCTCCCGCCGCACAAAGTGACGTTCGTCTCGCCTTCTACTACCGTGCCGTCTTCTAGTTCGGCCCTAAGGCGCACGTCAGCAGTAGTTACGGGCAGTACCCGTCCCCTGACCGCCAATACCTTGCTGAACTCCTTAATAGCTAGCTGAAAGTCCCCCGTAACTCCGGTCATGGCGGCAATGAGCAAGTTGCCAAAGCTATGCCCCCCGAGCGCCCCGTCCTTAAAGCGATACTGAAACAGGCTTTCTAACAGCGGTTCGGTATCGGCTAAGGCTAACACGCAATTGCGAATATCCCCGGGTGGCAGCATGCCCATCTCACCGCGCAGGCGCCCCGAACTGCCGCCGTCGTCGGAGACAGTGACGATAGCGGTGATGTTACTGGTGTATTGCTTTATCCCCCTAAGTAGCACCGAGAGTCCGGAACCACCGCCAATCGCCACTATGCGTGGGCCGCTTTTAAGTAGGCGCCGCCTAAACAACACATCGATGAGCTCCGCCTCTTGCTCGGGAGTGATAATTTCGAGGATGGACCGCACCACGCTCTTTACCGCTATCCCGACCACTACTAGGCCTAAGCCCAGAAGCAGCACCCCGGTCACGTAAAGCGCAGTAGTGCCTGCCGCAGCCTTTCGGTATAAGTATAGCTGTGCTTCGAGGAAGCCTAGCAGCTGCCGCCCCCATGACAGCCCTAAGCCCACCATACTCAGGCCGACACCGCACGTCGCCAAAAGCAGGTAGCGCTTGACCCGTAGCCCCGGGTACAGCCACTTGAGCAAGCGCAAGGCTACACCTCCTCGCTAATGTGCCGGTGCTCCACCGCCACCCGCTGGCGTGCAAGGACGAGTTTCTCCTTCAGCGCCTCCGCCATAGCCACGGAACGGTGCCTGCCCCCGGTGCAACCGATAGCGACCACTAACTGAGTCTTACCTTCTCTTATGCAGTGGGGAATAACGAACTCGACCATCTCCTGCATCATGGTGAGATAGTGGTAGCTAGCCTCGTCGCCAAACACAAACTGTCTGACTCTGGCATCTGTCCCCGTGAGCGGCTTTAGTTCGGGCACGTAGTGGGGGTTTGCCAAGAAGCGGCAGTCAAAGACAAAGTCGGCGTCAAGCGGGATGCCCTTCTTAAACCCAAATGAGAGTATCCTAATCTGCAGTTTACCACCCACTTCGCCTTTCTGGAAAAGTGCCTGCACTTCCTCTTTAAGTTGGGCTGGCGTGAGGCCGGTGGTGTTGATGATCTTGTCTGCGCGTCGCTTTATCTCCGCAAGCATCTCTACTTCGCGCCTGATGCCATCCTGAATGCTGCCTGCGCCAGCTAAAGGGTGCCTCCGTCGCGTTTCCTTAAACCTGCGCACCAAGACCTCTTCCGACGCTTCCAGAAACAACACTTCATGCGGCCACTCATGGTAGCTGAGGTAAGCGAGCGCGTCAAAGAGCGACTTGAAAAACTCCCCGCCCCGTATGTCCATGACCAGCGCCGCCCGCTGTATCGTGTCGCCCGACGCGCACAGTTCCGCAAACTTAGGCAAAAGGGCAGGAGGAAGGTTGTCGACACAAAAATAGTCGGCATCCTCAAACACTTTTATAGCTTGCGACTTACCCGCACCCGACAAGCCGGTGATAATGACAAACTTAACTGCTCCTTTCATGCGCACCCCCTTAGACCACTGGGGCGTCCGCGACGTAGCGCGGCTTGCCCCGCCTTTTGAGATACTCACGCACCCCATGGGCCGTAAGGTTAAGTATTTGCGCGGGAGGGACCCCGCAGCTTACGGCTAACTCATAGGCCCTCGTCACTTCCCCAACCTGCCAAGGCGAATGCGCGTCGCTGCCCAGCACGAGATTGGCCCCGTAGTGAATGGCAAGCCCAATCAGCTCCGCGCAGTTCTTTTCACTCCCCCGTCGGTGAGGATAGATGAGCGAGGCATTGTTTACTTCCATGGCGATACCTGCCTCGGCAATAGCCCGCACCACTACCTCGTGGTGGATAGGAAACTGCGGGTTGCCGGGATGCACGATGACATCTACGAGCCCCGTACTAATGGCACCTAGAATCGCCTGCGTGTTGAGGTCACGCGACATGGGCGCGACGCAGTCATCGTGAAATCCGGCCGCCACCCAATCAAGACGCTCGAGAAAACGCCGCTCTAGGTCAAGTTCGCCCCGCTCATTAAGCATATTAGCCTCGATGCCCTTTAGCACCTCTACCCCGGCGATGAACTGCGGCAGAACCAATAAGTTGCTGAAATAGTAGCGGTGCGGCGCGCCGGGGAGACTTGGCCCATGGTCACAGAGGGCGATAAGTTCTAACCCCTTCTCCCGCGCGGCCACCGCCATCTCTTGTACGGTGCCGTAAGCATGCCCGCTGGCAATGGTATGCACGTGTGTATCGGCTTTGACCAAAAAGCGCACCCCCACATAGGCTGTCCCGTCTATTATACCTGATTTAGCCAAACTCTGCAGTCGTCCAATTCTAGACAATCTTCTGAACTGTGCAAGTATTTCTGAACTGTGCAAGTATTTTTCTGTAGGATTCTGTAGGATTCTGTAGGTCACGGTCTAAGCTAAGGCACAAACTAACAGGAGGGGTAATATGAAACGCACACTAATCGTCGCCTTCGTACTTGTTGCTGCCCTAGCCGTCGTTATCACTGGCTGTGCGCCGCGAAAACAGTTCCTCAGTATCGCTACCGGCGGGACGGGTGGAGTCTACTATCCGCTTGGCGGCGCACTCGCCAAAATCCTTAACGCAGAAATCCGCAACATGGAGGCTTCCGCACGCGTTACCGGGGCCTCGGTTGCCAATGCCCACCTCTTAGCCACGGCCGGCGCGGAAGGCGTAGAGCTAGCCTTCATGCAAAATGACATCGCTTACTACTCCTTTAACGGGCTGGAAATGTTCAAAGGCCGCAAGAACGATCAAATCCGCGGCATCGCGACTCTCTACCCCGAGGTCATTCAGGTTATCGCCACTGAAGCGTCGGGCATTAGGTCCGTGCGCGATTTAGTTGGGAAACGCGTGGCTGTAGGTGCCAAAGGTTCGGGCACTGAGGCTAATGCTCGCCAGATCCTCGGGGCTTTCGGCATTCAGTATGCCGCCTTAGCTAAAGTGGAGTATCTGCCCTTTGGTGACGCTACGGCGCAAATTAGGGACGGGCACCTCGATGCCGCCTTTGTCACCGCCGGTATCCCCACCGCTGCCGTGACTGAACTTGCTCATGGCATTGCGGTTACTCTTGTCACCTTGACCGGTCCTGAGATTGACGCGCTACGCACTGCTCACCCCTTCTACACTAAGCACACCGTCCCTGCGGAGACCTACCGCGGCTTAGCGGCTCCCGTAGAAACAGTGGCCGTGCGGGCGATGATTGCGGTTAAGGGAAACCTCCCGGAGCGACAAGTCTATGAAATCACCAGAGCCTTGTTCAAGCGCCTCGACGTTTTCGGCGCTGCCCATGTGCGCGGCAAAGACCTTTCTCTCGCTACAGCACGGGATGCGATGCCCATACCACTTCACCCAGGTGCAGAACGGTTCTTTAGGGAACGGCGCTAGTGCACCGGAGACAAGGGGCACTGCGGCGCGGTGCCCCTTCGCTCACCACCCTGCTAGGTAGTGTGTTCGCTCTAGTTTTCCTCTTGTCCTCTTTTTTTCCCACGTCGCGCGTGCTGGTAATACAGGTCATTTGTCACGCCACTCACACGTTTGAGGTTGCGGTCGGCGACACTGTCGCCAGCTATTTTGTGCACTCGGTGGAACGCACCCCCATCTTTGAATACCTCGCCGTCGAAGAGTCGGGTCTTAGGCTCACCGGGAGCAGGATGAAATCGTACAACGCGGGTATTTCTACGGAAAACACCCTAGGTTTCCGCATGGAAGACGGCTGGTTCTTCGTCCCCCACGACACCGCCCTCCCCTCGCTAAGCCTAATTCTCCCCCGAGACCTCACAGGCCATAGTGCTGGAGAACGCCCGAGTTGACCTAGCACAGTACCCATCCGGGACCAGAGTTGATGTTTACTTGGCCACGCGGCCTGTTGTTTGGCTGCGATTAAGGAGAGTGTTGTCATGAGCCGCGAAGAGCATAAGCCAAGCGTAGCGGCACACCTTGAGCCGATTGACGTGCAAGCCACGCTCGAAAAATACGACCCCGACTCTCAGTTCCGCAAATTTGCCGGTTGGGTGGGCCTAGTGGTTTCTGGCATCGCTATCACCATGTCTCTGTTTCACTACTATACTGCGGCTATGGGCGTACTGGTGGCCATGCAGCAGCGCGCAGTTCACTTAATGTTCGCCATGATATTAGCATTTCTTTTGTGGCCGGCCACAAAAAAGCTAAGCAAGCACAAACTGCCGTGGTATGACGTTGTTTTAGCAATTCTGGGGGTAGGCGTATGTCTTTACTTGCTGGTTAACTATAAGGCACTGATTTTTCGCGCTGGCCTGCCCACATCTATGGATGTCTATGTAGGCATTGTTGCCATACTACTAGTGTTAGAGATTGCCCGCCGCGCGGTGGGACCAGAGCTCCCGCTGGTGGCGCTAGCCTTTATTGTCTACGCTCGCTTTGGCCCATGGATGCCGGGCCTTTTGGTACACCGCGGCTACTCGGTAAGGAGCATAGTGGATCATCTCTTTTTGACTACAGAAGGCATTTTCGGGATACCGCTTGGCGTCAGTTCGACCTTCGTCTTTTTGTTCATTCTTTACGGAGCCTTTTTGGAAAAAACCGGGGTCGGGCGATTCTTTATCGATCTGGCTTTTGCCGCAACAGGCCATATGCGCGGGGGACCCGCCAAAACAGCCGTGCTCGCCTCGGGCCTCATGGGCTCTATCTCCGGGTCGTCCGTGGCGAACACTGTCACAACGGGCGCATTCACCATCCCTGCGATGAAAAAAGTCGGCTACAGCCCAGGGTTCGCCGGTGCCGTAGAGGCAGCAGCTTCTACGGGCGGGCAAATAATGCCGCCCGTTATGGGCGCCGCAGCCTTTATTATGGCCGAGATGACGGGTATCGCCTATCTTGACATCGTAAAGGCCGCAGCCATCCCCGCCATTCTTTATTACCTCGGCGTGGGCACGATGGTGCATCTGGAAGCAGTGAAGACCGGGCTGAAAGGGCTGCCGAAGTCGATGTTGCCGAATGCCGGTGAAACCCTCAGGCGCGGCTGGTATCTGATTATCCCGCTATTTACCATCATCTATTTTCTGATGGCGGGGCGCTCGCCCTTCTGGGCTGCCTTCCAAAGCATTAACATTGCCGTGCTGGTAGCGCTGCTCGGGTTTTTGCTGAGACGCGACTTTAAGTCTGGCAAAGCCTTGATTCTCGGCATTCCCAAGGCTTTCGAGAACGGCGCTCGTAGCGCCGTAGGTGTTGCCGCTGCCTGTGCTTGTGCTGGCATTGTGGTCGGCGTGGTGACTCTCACGGGGCTCGGTCTCAAGTTCGCCCACCTAGTGCTGCAGGTAGCCGGGGGCAATCTCCTGCTCACCCTTTTCCTGACGATGATCGCTTCCATCATCCTAGGCATGGGACTACCGACGACCGCCAAGTACATTGTCTTAGCCGTAATGGCCGCGCCTGCGCTCGTGGAACTAGGCGTGCCGCTGATCGCCGCGCATCTCTTTATCTTCTACTTCGGCATTATCGCGGATATTACGCCGCCTGTGGCACTAGCCGCCTATGCCGGCGCTGGAATAGCTGGCGGCAACGCCATGAAGACCGGTCTCATTGCCGTCAAACTTGCCTTGGCCGCGTTTCTTATTCCCTACATTTTTGCCATATCGCCTGGCCTGCTGCTCGTCGATGTTACTTGGCTCGAGGCTGTGCACAATATCGCGACGGCGCTGATGGGCATTATCGCACTGGCCACAGCGGTGCAAGGCTACTTTATCGTGCCAGCTCTGTTGTGGGAACGAGTGCTCTTGTTTGCCGCAGCGCTAGGCTTAATTGACCCAGGTCTCCTGACAGATACCTTCGGTCTTGTCGCGCTGGGCGTGGTTTACTTCGCGCAGCGGAGTAGAAGGGAGAAAGAACGGAGTCGAGGGACGGAGGAGTGCGACACGGCAAGTCACACTACGACACACTAACTTGTAGAACGCCATGGACACGTAAAAGGGCTGCGCACCGGCAGCCCTTTTTTTAGTCGTGCACTACAGAGGCACAGAGAACACAGAGCAGGACGCTGGACAGAATGTTGATGAGCCAATCGGGCAAATCGCGGTTGTCTATGTCGATGTCAAGGCAGCGCCTTAATCTGGCGATGAAGAACAGGCGGTGGAAGCGACGGCTACGTAGACTCCCCACTCCGTCGCGACAACCTCGACATACCTGCCGGACAGGGATTTGACCGGGGCGTTAACACTCAACCCTAGCTTAGCTAGGGCATTTAGGACCTCTACTTCAGCCTCTACAAGTTGAGGGGCCCTTGCAGTAATGCCATTAAAGCGCAGAAAGACACGTTGGTCCCCTACGGCGGTGACGCAAGCAAAGTTGGCACTCGCCCGCCAGAAATAGACTTTGTCCGGGGCGCACCCCCAGGGAGCACCGACTGCCGACAAAATTGGTGAGCGGTAATCCTTGTCTATGGTCGCGACCATTTTGTGCATTAGGCTTAGCTTCATCATCCGGTTTAAGCTTTCCCCTTAGTGCCATATTGCTTGGCGTAGGAGGGTTCTTTAACTCCGAGGTGTTCCTTGAGTGCGGCCTGCAGGAGTTGTGAGTAGTTAATGCCGTGCTGCTCAGCATGGTCATTTAACCAGCTGGGTATGGTCAGAGTCTTTTTCACGGACTTTGTCGCCATATCATAACGAACGGCTGGCATCCAGGCCTCAATAAGGCTGACAAAGCCGCCTGCGGGCACAGAGACCACAGCCGGATTGCTAGGGGCTGGCATTGTCTCTGCCTTTCTCTCTATACCATAGAGAAACAGCTCCAGCACTTCCTTCGCCATTGCTAAGGCCTCTGCCATGGTCTCGCCTTCGGTAATACAGCCTAGTAGATCGGGGAATGTGACACTTAACCCCCCCTCTTCACATGGTTCAAAAACTGCAGGGTATATATACTTATCCATCCTGTTGGCCTCCCCTTTCTAGGCGCAAGCCCGCTTGTTTTAAGATACTTAACGCCGTCTTCCGTTTCAAACTCTTCTTGGGATGCGGTACGGTGACTTTCCCGGGCGAGGACTTGTGCTCGAGGTAAACATGCGACTCCCTCTGGCCGACTATCTCCCAACCGAAGGCTCGTAGCTGCCGAAGGATCTCTTTGGATGAGTAATCGACCACAGCTTCCACCCCTTCTCTCCCATTGTAACACGTACTGCAATACGTGCCCAACTCACTTCTCACAAATGGGTGGTTCTCAACGTGGCCAGTAACTAGCGCATGTACGTTAGCTTGCCATGCTCCTCGAGCTCCCAGAGCGCAAAGAAGGCATCAATACGGACAATGCGAGACTCAAGTTCGCGGCGGCTGAGGGGAAAGTTTAGCCCCTCAAGTGCCTCGCGCCGCCACACGACATCTTGCTCGCGATAGAAGCGGATGGTTTCTTCCGGATCCCGACCATGCGCCATGCTCCAACGAAACGCCAGCCACAGCGCATTGCCGCCGAAATGGTCTAGAGCGTCGGCGTCCTGAACAAGCAAAGCTTCCGTGCTCAGCGCTGGTTGCGGTTGACCAGCTGCATAATGACTGCGGGGCCGTGTATAATGATACCTGACGATGTGCGCTACTTGTTCTAGTTCTGCGGGAGAGAACAGATAAGCTATCTCGGCGCGAATCATGGCCTCACCGCGTGCCCCATGGTGTGGCCCGTTAAACCCTGCCTTCCCCACATCGTGTAAGAATGCGCCGGCAAACAATGTGTCGCGGTCAACAGGGAGATTCATGCCCTGAGCTAAGGACAGTGCAATTTGCGCTGTCCTTTTTCCGTGATAGTAACGGTAGCCCTTCTCTAACGGTGCTTCGTCCACGAAGTTCATTTTCTCCATGCCCCACGCCATGATCTTTTCCCTATCCATGCGCACCTCCCGCTGTCCGCTGTCCGCTGTCCGCTGTCCGTCAACTCCCATATTCTCGCTCCCATTGCGCATAGAGCTCTTTTAGGCGCGAGCACACCCACATATAGCGCGCGATAGCGTCGCGGCCGCCGTCCTTTTGCTTGAGGAACTCGCTCTTAGCCATATTCCCTTCTTGCGCCGTTTTCTCTTGTTCTAGCCGCCCGATCTCATTCTCTAGCGCCACGACATTGCTTTGTTTGGGCTTAGCAGCACGGTTCGTTGGCGTAGCGATAGGGCTGCTTGCTTTCGGCACAAGCAAGCTTTGTCGCCAATCGCTATAGTTTTGTCGGTGGTCAATAATCTTACCGCCGGCGAATTGCCACACCCGCGTCGCCACATTGCCGAGAAAGAACCGGTCATGCGAAACAAAAAGCACCACCCCGGTGTAGCCCATCAGTACACGCTCTAACACCTCGCGACTTTCAATATCTAGGTGGTTCGTAGGTTCGTCGAGCACTAGGACGTTATGGGCAGACAGCAACAGCTTGGCTAAATTCAGGCGGTTGCGCTCGCCCCCCGATAATGTCCCCACACCCTGAAACACCATATCGCCCTTGAAAAGAAACCCTGCGAGATAGTCGCGCGCCTGCCATTCCGATAAATGATGAAAGTTTAGGGTAATTTCTTCTAGCACGGTGTGCAGGGAGCTAGTCAAACGCAGCTCTTGGTCAAAATACCCCACGCTCACCCCTGCGCCCCAACGCAGCTTGCCGCGATGAGGAATCTCGCCTACTAGTGCACGGAGCAGCGAAGTTTTTCCCACGCCATTTGGCCCGAGCAAAGCGATTCGCTCGCCGCGGCGCACCTGTGCCGAGAAGGGCGCGAACAGCATCCTCTCGTCGTAGCCAACTTGAACATCCGTCAACTCTAAAACGTCCCGACCACTGCGCTTGTGCTCTCCAATGTGCAGCTTTAGGCTCGTTTTGCCCTGTGTCTTGGCTACGGCGCGATGGCTCGTGCGCTCTAGTCTTTTTTCCCAGCTCTTGGCGGTAGTCGAGCGCGTACCCGCACGAAAGCGGTTTATCAATTGCTTCATGCGCTGCATTTCCGCTTGTTCCCGCTCGTAGACTGCACCAATGAGCGAAAGGCGTTCCGCTTTAAGAGCGCGGTATTTACTAAAATTGCCGGGGTAGTCGGCGATGTGGTGATGTTCTAACTCTAGGCAGCGCGTCACCACCCGGTCAAGGAAATGACGGTCGTGGCTAACAATTATTACCGCGCCCCTGTATGAGGGCAAAAAGCCCTCTAGCCACTCCACAGCACTTAAATCAAGGTGGTTAGTCGGTTCGTCCAGCAACAAGACTTCGGGCTCCTCGAGCAAAGCCTTGGCTAAGGCTGCCCGCACCTTTTGCCCTCCGCTGAGCTGCTCGGTGTAGAGGGCGAGGTCTTTTTCTGTAAAGCCCAGTCCAAACAAGACCGAGCGAACTTTGAAACCAAGCTCGTATCCCCCCGCCGCTTCGAACTGCTGCGTCAGCTCGCCATAGCGGCGCAAGAGCTTTTCTAGCTGTCCCGTGTCGCTCATCTGTGCTTCTAGCGCGCGCACTTCCCCCTCGAGCTGCTGGATGCCCGCAAACACGCCTGTTACCGCTTCTTCAAGACTTTTCCCCACCGGCAAATCAGGGTCCTGCGCGAGATAGTGCGTTCTTGCGCCGCCTTGCAACATAATGGCACCCTCGTCAGGCTTAAGTTTTCCGCTGATGACTTTCAAGAGTGTCGTTTTGCCACAACCGTTGCTGCCCAACAAGGCTACTTTCTCTTTGGCACTAATCACGAAACTCACGCGATCCAGCACCAGTTTGTCGAAATAGTAGGTCGTAATGTCTTTAACCACCAGAATGGACACTGTACCACCTCGCCTTAGC
>QLUS01000199.1 GCA_018725535.1 Bacillota bacterium | reverse complement strand
ACGCGCCGCTCAGTTCTAGCTCGCGCAACGTAGTGTCAAAAAAGGTACGGTTGTACACGCCGGTGAGCTGGTCGTATTGACTGAGCCTCTGCATCTCGCGTTCAGCCGAGCGGCGAGCACGCACATCGCGGTAAATGGCATAGGCCCCTTCCACTTGACCTAGAGCTCGGATGGGCACTATCGATATCTCGACCTCTACTTCTTGCCCGGAGTGGGTAAGGCGCGTAGTGGAAAAGTCGGCTATGCCCACCGCCAGTTGCTGCGAGAGGGACTGCGCCTCGTCGAGCCGATGCGAAGCTACCATCAGATCTATGTTTTTGCCAAGGACACCTTCGCTCTCCCACTCAAACAGACGCAGGAAAGCGTCATTGACCGCTGTTATGGTGCATGACGCATCGACTACGGTAATCGCCTCTTTGGTGTTCTCAAACAGCGCCCGCCAATAGCCTCGCCGAATTTCCAGCTCTTCGCGCGCTTCGCGCGCTTCGGTCACCGCTACTTCTAGGCGAGTATTCATCGCTTCCATTTCCACTTTTGCCGTGTGTACTTCCAGATAATACGATTGGGCGCGATCCAATAAATCGTTAATGCTGTTTACTAGTGCGGCAAATCTCCCCGGTCGCGCGGCGGGAGGAATACGGTCAAAGCAGTCTTCCCGAATGTGCAGGGAGTTAATGGTCTGCTCTAGCGCCAACACAGGCGCGGAGACTTGTCCATAGTAAAAGGAGGCTAGGCCAAGCGTAAGGCCGACAACAGATAACGCCAATCAGTCCCATATACAGCCAAAGAGTGCGGGCGTGGGGGAAGAAATCCTCCCATGGAAGGTAGGCGACTAAATGCCACCCTGTGGGATGAACCGGAACATGAAGAATTCTATCCCGCATTACGCCTGTGCCCACGTATTCCTGCCCGGCGTCGGCAAAGGGCAAATGACGCTCAACCACAGCCAATAAGGGGTCGTCCACCGTGTCGCGCGCACTGGTGATAAGAGTGCCGCCGTTATAGAGCAGGGACGCACTGCCCTCAGTAATCGGCGTGTTCACTAGGAATCTGGCAATAGTTCCCAGCGCAATGTCCGCCACTACTACGCCCAAGAGAGCACCTTCCTGGGAATAAACTGCTTGCGCGGCCGTGACAATCATGGCGTCCCCGCTGGCGTGAAGAAAGGGGTCGGTAAAAACTAGGCCGCGCTCCGCTGTCGCTTTGATGTACCACGGCCGCAGGCGCAAGTCCCATCCCGGCGGCGGAACGAAGTCGCCGGTAGTAAAAAAGCGGTTATCAACTGTGCCAAAGTTTACGGAACGCAGCGCCGACGAGGCGTCGTATACACCGCGCAGGAGCGAAAGCAGCTTGCTCTTGTCCGGCGTCTGGCCGATTAAGGCAATCTGCGCTGCGGCTAGCTCCACGCCGCGCGCCTCCACCGCCAGCCAGTGACTTATTTCTTTCGCCACACGGTTGACGCGCTTTTCGGCGATTATATGGGCATCCGCAGTCACCCGAGCAGAAAAAACGGCATACATCACTGTTGTTGCCAACAGCGGTAGCCCGACAGCCAAGAAAATAAGTGCAACGAAAAACCTTCTGCCTCTCGACACAGCTGCCACCCCGCTCAACTCCGCAGTTATCTCGGCTTACTTCGACACAATCCGACACATTCCTGCTGACGGAAAGGAAATTCTTACACTTCGATGAGCTGCAGGTGGCAAGTGGCGTTAACGGTACGTACTTGCCAACGACGCGGGGTAGGTTTATATTGCAGCACGGTCAAGCCGGTGTTGTCCACGGTGAGAGCAGAGGCAAAGGAGAAGAGTTCCGGCGGCGCGGACAGCGCATGAGCTAGCAAGGTGCGCACACAACCCCCGTGAGTGACTAGGCAGATGGTCCCTAAGGAGTGGTGCGGGAGAATGCTCGCTAGCCAGGTCGTGGTGCGCTGGTAGAGATCCCAATAGGATTCACCGCTAGGCCGCCGCGTGTACAGCGTGTCAGCGTGCAGCTTTTCCCACACTGTCGGATGAGACAGGCGACCTTCATCGAGTGTTAAACCCTGCCATAGCCCCACGTCAAGCTCCCTAAGTTCCGCTGCCGCCGTAATGGGACATTGCTGCTTGGCGGCAATAATCTCTGCCGTGGAAAAAGCTCGCAAGAGCGGGCTGCTGTAAATATGCTCTATCCGGTAGCGCGATGCGAGATGCCGCGCTAGGTGTTTAGCCTGCGCTCGTCCCGTATCGTTAAGCGGCACATCAAGATGCCCCTGCATAATATTGTTCTTGTTGTGGTCTGTTTCACCATGTCGCACCAAGAGCACCGTCAGCATGCGCCACCTCATATATTCATAGACTCAATACTAGGGACCTCGTGTCATAATGCTCAGCGCCGCGGGCGAGGCGCAGGCGTACCTAGAGGACGCTCTGGTTCCTTAATGCGGTTGCGCTCTCCGTAAGCTGCAGCAAGGGAGGACGCATGCTTGGCAGTAAGTTCGTCCGCGAGTCTGCCTAAGCGTCCGCGATATTCCACATGCATTTGCTCCTTTAAAACCGAGAGACTAAGGGTATATTCGGTCAGCATGCCTGTCCTGAGCTCAGAGAGTACCCCCGCGAAGGCATCGGCTAGCTCTCCCTTGGCAGCTCCGATGCGCTCCGTGCACAGCGCAAGCCAGTGCTCATGCTGCTTAGCTAGATGCTGTGTGTGGAGAGTCAGCACATTTAA
>QLUS01000198.1 GCA_018725535.1 Bacillota bacterium | reverse complement strand
ACTAATAAGTCTACAAGCGACACATCAGTGTAGTAATTTGCGGTTACATTGCTAACTACAGGCAGACGGAGGGACGAGATGCTTGCGCGTTCCAAATGTAGGCGTAAAGCTTCCCCGGCGCTCCTAAGCAGCGATGTATGAAACGGGGCGCTTACCGGGAGTTTCACAGCCCGCTTAGCGCCAAGCTCTGTGCACCTACCGAGCGCGGCATCGACGGCTGGCACTTCTCCCGCTATTGCTACTTGCCCAGGACAATTGTAGTTGGCAATTGCTACAACTCCGGCCTCCCGCGACGCAAGGCAAGCCTGCTCCACAACCGCTGAATCTAAGCCCATTACGGCGGCCACAGCCCCGTGCCCTACGGGTACAGCCGCCTGCATCAGCCTCCCTCGCTCGCGCACTAAGCAAACAGCCTTATCAAAGCTCAAAGCGCCAGCCGCGACCAAAGCGGAATACTCGCCCAAGGAAAGGCCAACCGTGGCGGCGGGCGTTACTCCGTGTCTTGCTAACACGCGAAGCACTGCAATGCTCATGGTTAGCACCGCCGGCTGCGTAGTCTCGGTTTGGGTGAGTTGTTCTGCCGGGCCACCCCAAATTACGTCGCTTAGTGGGGAATTAAGGGCACTGTTTGCCGCAGCAAAAACCTCCGCCGCTTCGCTAAATTCTGCGGCCATTTCCATGCCCATCCCAACATATTGGCTGCCTTGGCCGGGGAACAAGAATACTAGTCTTTCCATATGCGCCTCCCTAGCAGAATTTCAGTTTGTTCGCCTAGAGACAACATCAATTCCCGGACCGGGCGAATGTCCTTAATCAGCCCTGCGGACTGCCCAGCCATCAGGGAGCCACTCAGCACATCTCCCTGTTCAAATGCGAGGCGTAATCTGCCAGCACCAAGTTTTTGCAGTTCCTCCTCGCCAGCACCTTGGCGTTCTAAGGCAGCGATGTCCCGCGTCAATTGGTTTTTTAGCGCTCGCACGGGGTGACCAATCGATGTGCCGCAGACTACTGCGTCGCGTTCACCAGCACCTACAATTGCCTCTTTGTAGTTAATGTGCGCTTCGCACTCTGTTGTACAGATAAAACGAGTGCCTAGCTGGACCCCCTCTGCGCCAAGCATCAGGGCGGCGGCAATACCGCGTCCATCAGCAATGCCGCCAGCAGCGATTACCGGCACAGCCACCGCATCTACCACTTGCGGCACTAAGGCCATAGTGCTGACTTCGCCGATATGCCCGCCCGCCTCGGAGCCTTCGGCGATAATCGCATCCGCGCCCATGCGCTCAAGGCGTCGCGCTAGCGTAACGGAGGCCACCACGGGGACAACCTTGCATCCGGCAAGCTTCAGGGCCTCCATGTAAGGCCCGGGGCTTCCTGCACCGGTTGTAACAATCGGGACGCGTTCTGAAACCACAACATCTACCACGTCTTTAACTGCGGGGGACAGTAGCATCACGTTAACGCCAAAGGGCTTATCCGTCAGGTCGCGAATCTGCCTGATTTGCTGTCGCACCCACTCGCTAGGCGCGTGCCCGGCCCCCACAATGCCTAAGCCTCCGGCGTTAGAAACCGCAGCGGCGAGGCTTGCCGTCGCGACCCAAGCCATACCCCCCTGAATAATCGGATATTTAGTGCCAAGAAGTCTCCTGACTCTATCCATGTTCTCTAGTCCACCTGCCATTCAAGTAAGCAAGAGCCCCACGTTAGCCCGCCGCCAAAACCAACCAGCATAACCTTGTCTCCTGCCCTAGGTTGCCGTTCGCTAAATTCGTGCAGCGCAACAGGAATGGAAGCTCCCGACATATTGCCGTACCTGTCTAGATTCACCGCGATTTTCGCGAGCGGGACTTTCAGCCGCTTAGCGAAGCCCTCGATAATCCGTAAGTTCGCTTGGTGGGGTATGTAGAAATCCACGTCTTCATAGTTGAGCCCTAGCTTGTCGAGCAACTGGCTGCACGCTTCGTCAACAATCCGCACTGCAAACTTGTACACCTCTTGCCCGTTCATACGCACAAAGTGACGGCGACCGTTAACGGTCTCAAGTGAGGCCGGTAGCCTTGACCCTCCGGCGGGCAATGTCAGCACATGGCCCTCCGTACCGTCGGCGCCAAGATGCACCCCGAGAATGCGCGGGCCCTTGCCGTCAGCGCTGACCACAGCCGCACCCGCGCCGTCGCCAAACAATACACAGGTATTGCGGTCCTGCCAGTCCACAATGCGGGAGAGGGTCTCCGCCCCCACTACTAACACGTGCCGCCAACTCCCGGATTCTATGGCTTGTACCGCGAGTTGCAGGCCATAGACAAACCCCGTACAAGCTGCGCTTAAGTCAAACGCTACCGCATTTTTGGCGCCGAGTTTGGCCTGAATAATACAGGCTGTAGATGGGAACAACATGTCCGGTGTTACTGTGGCGACAATAATCGCGTCAATGTCTGTGGATAGCAGTTTTGCGTTTTCGAGCGCCTGCTTGGCAGCAAAATAGGACAGATCAGAGGTCGCTTCGTCAGGCAGAGCGATGCGGCGCTCGCTGATGCCGGTTCTGCTTAGTATCCAATCTGCAGTGGTATCTATGACACTTTCTAGCTCCTTGTTCGTCAAGACACGTGTCGGAACATAAGCTCCGGTGCCTGAGATGACTGCTCTGGGCACAATGCACCTCCCGTTTCATATTTTGAAATACCCTTGTGCACAAAACGTGCACAAGGGTA
>QLUS01000197.1 GCA_018725535.1 Bacillota bacterium | reverse complement strand
GCCGTCTGGTGACCGCGCTTAGAGCACAAGCTGACCTGATAGTAGTTCTCGCGCATCTCGGACAAAACGGCAACTACACTAGCCTCGTCCTAGCCCGCGACGTGCCGGGCATCGACCTGATTATTGACGGGAATAGCCACGATTTCGGCGCGCTACAAGTTGGACGCACGCTAATTGTGCAGGCCGGCGAGTTTGGCAATCACTTGGGCCGCATCGATGTAGTCTTTAACCAACGCGGAATTAGTATCGCTAACGGCTTAATCGAAGCTGCACATTCCGCGACTGTGGCCCAAGACCCACGCGTACTGGAGGTCATCCATAGGTACAATCAGCAAGTAAACGTGATTCACGCACAGGTAATCGGTAGCACAACGGTACGGCTTGAGGGCGAGCGGGCTCTCGTTCGTACAGCCGAAACTAACCTTGGTAACCTAGTTACCGACGCCATGCTACGCGCAGCCAGCGCAGACTTCGCTGTGACCAATGGCGGCGGCATCCGTGCCAGCATTCCGGCGGGCCAAATCACACGTCGGCACGTGTTTGACGTGCTGCCCTTTGGCAACCTAGTTGTCACGCAAAAAATCACCGGCGCACAAATCCTCGAGCTACTTGAGTTTAGCGCGAGGCTTTTGCCCGCGCAAAACGGCGGCTTTTTGCAGACAGCTGGGCTGACTTACGCGATTGACACAACACGTGAAGCAGGTAAGCGCATTCACTCCGTCAAAATTAAGGGCGTTCCGCTCGAGTTGGCAAAGGTATACACTATGGCCACAAATGACTTCTTGGCGGCGGGCGGCGACAGATACGCCATCTTGGCAACTATACCTGTACATACTGCCACGATGTCACTCGAGGAAGCGCTAGTTGAACATATTGCGGCACTTGGCGGCAGCGTATCCCCTGCCCTAGAAAACCGTATCACCTTCGCGCCGATGCCCGCCGCAGTAACTCCGCCAGTTGCCCAGCCTGAGCCTAAACCCGAAACAAAACCGGAGACCCCGCACACACCGCCCACTGAACAGCCAGCACAGCCCGTCGTATATGTTGTCCAGCCCGGCGACGTGCTATGGCGCATTGCCGCGAAACACAATACTACGTGGGAGCGACTAGCGCACCACAACAGACTGCGCAACCCTCACCACATTCTGCCCGGACAAAGAATCGTGATTCCTCCCGCCGCCTAAGCCGACAGAAAACCAAGGGACAGCCCAAGCGCTGTCCCTTCCCTTATGTGTTTTGCGGCGTCGCCGTGAAACAATTTTAGTTCCCTAGCGTCTGAACGTTCTCCCGAGTTCTCTAGAAGACTGGGTAACCAGTAGTGTTGACGAGGGTGCGGTAAGCGTTAACAAAATGCCAAGTGATCGCGCCGGGCTTGCCATCGCCAATGCTGCGCCCGTCGACGTTAATGACGGGGATAACTTCCGCACCACTGCCCGTGAAGAAGATTTCATCCGCGACAAAAAGGTCGTGACGGGTCATAACTTGTTCTCGCACTGTGTAGCCGTCACGCATGGCTAACTCCATAATGGTGTCACGGGTGATGCCTTGCAGTATGCCGACATGGGTGGGCGGGGTGTAGAGCACGCCTTTCTTCACGACGAAAATGTTGTCCGCGGTGCCCTCTGTCACGTATCCCTCATTGTTGAGCATAATCCCGCCGAAAGCCCCGGCACGGTTAACCTCAATCTTGGCCATCACGTTACCGAGGTAATTAAGTGACTTTACGCGCGGACTAAGGGCGTCGACGGCTGTGCGCCTTGTCGCGACTGTGACAACCTTAATCCCCTCTTGGTAGAATTCTGGGGGGTAGAGTGAGATTGTGTCGACAATGATGATGACACAAGCGCGCGCACATGAGCGCGGGTCGATGCCAAGGCTGCCTACGCCGCGCGTAACTATGGTCCTTATGTAGACATCACGCAAATTGTTCTGCCGCACAGTCTCTACATGCGCCTCGATCATCTGCTGTCTGGTCATAGGAATAGCCAGCATGATCGCCTTGGCAGACTCGTAAAGTCTCTCGACATGTTCCTCCAGCTTAAAGATACGGCCGTTGTACACCCTAAGCCCCTCAAAGATGCCATCGCCATAAAGCAGACCGTGGTCATAAACAGAAACTTTGGCTTCGCCGCGCGTTACAAATTGCCCATCGAGATAGATTACCTGACTCACAGAACTCCTCCTCCTTGCCATTAATCACAATAGGTACACGTCGATTCTATCAGACAAACACCGAGTTCACACCGTGAATTTTCGTGTTTAGGGAAACTGACTGGATAATAAAGGAACGTGACGCCGCAATTTCGCTTGACCAAGACTCAAAACTCGCGTATAATTGTTTCTGTCGCAGGGGTATAGCTCAATTGGTAGAGTAGCGGTCTCCAAAACCGTTGGTTGTGGGTTCGAGTCCCTCTGCCCCTGCCAAAACAACCAGCAACGGCAAGGCTTTCTTATTATAGGAGGCGTCGCAATGAAAGAGATAGTCCTGTTTGGCAGTCAGCACTGACCGGGCTGTGCCCCCGTGAAAGAGTTTCTTTCACATCACAATGTCCCGTTTACCTACATAGACATTACCGCCAGCATGGCCAACCTTAAGGCTTTTCTTAAGTACAGAGACAATAGAGTGGAATTTGCCGAAGCAAAGGACAGCGGACGCGTGGGAATTCCCTGTACGGTCATCAACGAGGGCGAACTTATAGTCTTTGGGCAGCCTGAGCTTGCCGTGCTCTGAGCATAACACCCAAAAGTTGAGGGGGACAACCCC
>QLUS01000196.1 GCA_018725535.1 Bacillota bacterium | reverse complement strand
CACCAAAGAAACGCAGTAAACACAAGGGTTTTTGGCCCTTGTGGCTTTGTATTTTGGGGCAATGAGAAAATGCGTGGACTTCTCCAGTTTCTGCAGGAAACATGCCACCTCGTGTCGTAATCAGCTCTGAGGTGATGACGGGGGATGCGGACAGTTCTAATTGGTCTAGGGATAGCCCTAGCTGTGTCGCTAATCGGGAACGTCTATCTATATAATCTGGCTATGCAAACACCAGATGTTGTATACATGGAGCAGGAGAAACCGAACACAGAAACGCCTGCGCTACCGCAGTTTGTGGTCGTGCATGTCAGTGGCGCGGTGGCCAACCCGGCCGTGTACACGCTGTCCGCAGGCAGCCGCGCTCACACTGCGGTGGAAGCGGCAGGCGGGGCCTTGTCCACGGCTAATCTCGCGGCCATCAACCTTGCGCGCGTGCTAAGTGACGGCGAGCAACTACACATCTCCGCGATTGGCGAGGCGACGGCACCGACGCCAGCTGGTGCCCTAGGGTCTTCGCCTACCGCAGGGGGAACCATCAACATCAACACGGCTTTACAGACCGAATTAGAAACCTTACCCGGCATAGGGCCCACCAAAGCCCAAGCCATCATTGCCCATCGCACACAGCATGGGGCTTTTGCTCGAATTGAGGACATTCAAAACGTGAGGGGAATCGGCGAGAAGACGTTTGAGCGCCTGAGGAGCCTCATCCGAGTGCGCTAAAGTCTATGGCCAAATAGAACATAATCTTGTGGCAAGAGGGTTCGTAAAGGACCCTCTTAACTATTTATCCTCTGCTTGGACAAACTAGCAGAGAGGTGAAAGATGTGCGCAAACTAATTTGTGCGGTCTTAGTAGTCGTTCTCATTGTCCTGCTTCCTCTGATAAGCCTTGCAGAGCAGCCCGGCAGTCGCAACCTCAGGCAGGGAGACTCGGGTGCGGACGTAACTGAAGTGCAGCGCCGTTTGCAGCGCTGGGGGTACTACGAAGGGCCGATCAGCGGCACCTTCGGGCCAAGAACACTTGCTGCGGTGCAGGCTTTTCAGCGCCGCCATGGTCTGCCGGTTACGGGGATTATCTCTAGTCGCACTTTTGCTGCACTTGGGATAGCCATGCGCCCGGCTGCGGCAGTTCCCAACAGGACAGCGGCAGTAGCCCCCACCCGTGGAGTCAGCCCAAACGACCTGCAGTTGTTGGCACGCGCTGTGTACGGCGAGGCGCGCGGGGAGCCGTTTGAAGGGCAGGTAAAGTGGTGGCTGTCAGCATGAACCGCATTCGCAGCCCGCTGTTTCCAAACACGGTCAGTGGGGTGATATTCCAACCGTTGGCCTTTACGGCGGTAGCGGACGGCCAGTTTTATCTTACCCCTAATGCCGAGGCCTTCCGCGCTGCCCAATGGCCCTGAACGGCTGGGATCCAAGTGGTGGAGCGCTATACTATTTCAATCCTCGCACCGCTCCTCGGCCTGGATTTGGACGCGCCCATACATTAAGACGATTGGTCGCCATCGCTTTTTGCGCTGAAGGCAGACAGGAGGACAAGTATGCAGAGAAGATTTTGGATGGCGATAGCCGTGCTTGGCAGTGTGGCGGCAGGGAGTATGTTTTGGGGCTTACATCAGTTTGGCGTGCGCAACCTGCTCCAGACAAGACTAGAGAACACCTATCAACGTGCTTTCCACGAGCTCAACTTTAACCTAGGTGCCATCGAAGCGGAACTGGCTAAAGCCTCGGTGGCCAGCACCTCAGAGCAGTCCACGATTCGTCTTGCTGCCGTATGGCGCCAAACCTATGCCGCGCAAGAGAAGATGGGTCAAGTGCCGTTAGGCGTGGCCGAGTTTGAAAACACCGCGCGTTTTCTCGCCCGCCTAGGTGACGCCGTTCTTTCTATCGCCTCGGCAGGGACTATGCCGACAACAGAGGAACGGAAAATACTGGATAAGCTGAGCCAGCAGGCCATGGAGCTCTCCAATTCGCTGCTTGCGCTTCAATCTACCGTGCTCGCAAAGAATGTGCGTTTTACTGACCTCGAAATACGCACGATCAATGACCGAGCTCCGCGCGACAGCGCAGTCCTAGGCCAGTTCCGTCAAGTTGAAGAGCAAGTGCAGCAGTTTCCGGAAGTACCCATGGGAGACCACGTCAACATCGCGGTCCCTCCTCCCTTAGCCGTAACCGTTGCACCTACCCCTGTGGTCGAGGCCGAGGCCAATGCGCGGCAGTTTGTCCGGCAGATTGGCGCAGACCTGCGCGTGCTTAGCCAAGAGACCGTTGCGGACGCAGTAGTCCCGCATTACTCCTTCGTCTTTGCGCATCCAAACGAACGCAACCGCCGTATCACCGTAGAAGTGGTAAAAAACGGCGGCCGGGTCTTCCAGATGTTTGCGGAGCGACAGACTGCGCCCCCATTGCTGTCTGTGCCTGACTTACGGGCGAGGGCCGATAGGTTTTTACTTGAGCGAGGCATTAAGAGCATGAAGCTCCTCGGTGTCGAGGAGTGGGGAGGCTCGGTTATCTTCACCTACTGCTACTATGCGGACGGCATCCTCTTCTATCCAGACCTTCTGCGGGTGCGCCTTGCGCAGGACAACGGGGAAATACTGAGCTTTGAAGGCAACGGGTACGTCAAGTACCACCGCGACAGAGGGAACTTCAGCGAGATGGTAGGCATAGCTGCTGCCACTACCAAGCTCAACGAAACGCTCAATGTGATAGAGGCACCACAGCGCGTCGTATTGTTCGACCGACGTGGCGTCGAAGTGCTTTGTTGGGAGTTTATGGTGCA
>QLUS01000195.1 GCA_018725535.1 Bacillota bacterium | reverse complement strand
AAGTCTTAGGAGTTCCTGCGGAAGCCCCGTTTTGGGCGTCGGGCAGGATAACCGCACTTTGCGTAGAAGGAATGCTATGTATCAAGCAGCGGCGGGGACAAAGAAGAATCACCGTCAAGGAGTGGGGAAACCATGGGGAAAACGAAGCATCCGGTGAAGAAGACGATAACAAAACCGCAGATGGCTGCCGGTATGCGGCTACCGACTATGCGGGATGTGCTGCGCTTTGCAATTTTCGCGCTACTGGTGGTAGCGCCGTTCAACCAAGGGCTGTATTGGCCACACGACAAACTGCTCTTTGGCTTCATTTGCGTAGGGCTAGCTACTGTCTGGCTGCTACTTAGGCCCAGTGCCGGTGCAGTCACGTGGTCTCTGGCGCATACGCTGGGAGCACTCTTAGTGGGCCTGTACGCGGTCGGCATTTTTCGCCCCGCATCCGTGAACGGTGCCTTGCGGGGACTGGTGCTCTGGGCAGGTCTCCTTGCGCTTTACTGGCTGGTGTCCGACCTAAGATTTGGTGAGCGCGAGCGCAAAGAGCTCCTATTAGCGGTGGTTGCTGGCGGAGCCGCACTGGCGCTGCTAGGGCTAGCCGTCTATGCAGGCGTGTATGCAGCGCCCCAGCATGTCGTGGGGGGACGCATCTCTGCGGGTTTTGAGTACGCTAACGCCACGGCAAGTCTCCTCTTGGTCTGCTTTCTGCTCAGCTTGGCCATGGGCTTTAGGGAGGATAGGTTGGCCTGGCGCTTGTTCTGGACAGCGGCAGGGGTCGTGGCGCTCCCCTCGTTTCTGCTAACTTTGTCCCGCGGGGGGTACTTAGCTCTTGTAGCGGGGGGCGCTGTGCTCGCGCTTGTCGCTTGGCGTAAACTCCTAGACTTAACCGCCTATGCGGTTCCGGTGATGGCGACAGGGCTTTGGGCTACATACTATCTGGTGACCGCGCCGGGGCTGGCCTCGTTCTTATCTGTGCTACTCCTCGCACTGCTCTGCGCGATAGCCGAAGCGAAGGTCGTCAAGCTCTACGCTCGGCAGGTGGGATTCGTAGCGGCAATTGCGGGGGTGGTTCTAGCGGCGGCGCTTGTTGGCCTCGCCTTTGGTTGGGTGGATGCGCCGGGCGTGTTGCCCGAAGGTATCTCCGGCGTCTTTACGCGCATTACCCTGCGCGGACTGCTTGACGACGGGCGGTTTGTCTTTATCGGGGATGGGCTGCGTGCTTTGCGCGCATCCCCTTGGCTTGGCTACGGTGGCGGCGCGTGGAACGCGGTCTACCACCGCTTTCAGAGCTTTCACTACGGCACAGCGCGTGCCCATAGCGACCCTCTGGATATCGTGCTGGAGACGGGCGGGGTGGGCCTCTTGGCGTACCTAGCATTTGTTTTTCTCAATCTATACCGGGCCTGGCGTTATCGCGCCGCGGCAGGGAACGCGGCGATAGGCATGCTGGCTTTTGCCGTGCTCTTTCATTCCTTGGGGGAGGCGCTCTTGGCCTTTCCCGCTATGTATGCTTTGATTTTTGCCGCCTGTGGGGCCTTGCCCTTGGAGGGGGGAGGTAAATCTGTCGCTAAAGTGATGCGTTACGGCGCCATATCTCTGTTGCTCGCGCTCGTAGTGCTGGCGGGAAGCCTGCTTTTGGCGGAGATAGAGCAACTGCGCCTGCCGCGCTTGGCGGCTGCCGGACAGGGGGAGGAGGTGGTGGCAGCTTTGCATCGCACTCTCCGCCTTAACCCCTGGCAGGCGGAAGCAAGGCGCGAGCTTGACCACCAGTTATCCGGGCGGGCAAACCAAGCTGCAGCGCGGCGCGTCAACCTAGAGCGGCTGGCAAGCTCCGAGCCGTTTGACCCGCGTGCGGCCAACCTGCTTGGCCATTGGCACTTAGCGCAGGGAGATCCGTCTAGGGCTGTATACTATCATGCGCTAAGCCTTAGTCTGCAGCCGCGCAATATCCAAAATTACGAGACGCTGGCCTTGACCTCTGCCGCGGCCGCGCTGGACAGGCGGGCGCGCGGTCTGCCGGGCGCAAAGAGATATATTGCAACAGTATTTAAGACCTACGCGCAGTTCAAAGCAACGCGCGCTGCGATCCCAGAGCATCTGCTCGGGCAAAGCGCTGTGCCTTTTGCCTTTAGCCCTGCCCTGAGTCTAGCCTTAGGCGAAGCGCATGCATTAGCAGGCAGCTACGCGGCCGCCTTGCCCTATCTTGTCGCCGCCCTGCAAAACGGGGGCTCTGCCTTGTCCCCGCGGGCAGGCCTGATGCGGGCACGAGTTTATGAGCAACTAGGGCAAGCCGCCGCGGCAGCAGCTCTTGTGGACAAGTACGGCACGACGCCTGAACTTATCGCTTACCTTGAGTTTTTGCGGCGGGCGGTGCGGTGATGGGGCGGGGAGCTTTGAGCATGGGTCATGCTTCACGCTTGCCCCACGCCGCACGCAGCACGTCCCTCGCCCGCTGCGGTGCCAATTATTACGGATTCCTTACAAACGCAGTGCGCCAATTGTCGCGCTGCTTGCCCCGCTGTATACTTGGCCTAAGCCCAAGGTAGGCGGGGCTGCAGTTGCCTTTATGCAGCCGCACCCCGCGCCTCACGTTTAGGTAGGTGCCTAGTGCTCCCCCATGAGGGTGCAAGGTCGAAAGCACAGCCGCAAATACAGAACGCGTTGTAGCCTTAGGGAACAGAAAACTAGTTCTAAAGGAGTGAATCTCTTATCATGAAGAAGCTACTTGCTCTTCTGCTCAGCGTCGCCATGGTCGCCAGCATGTTCGTTGGCGTGGCGTCTGCTTCGACTGCGCCTGTTGCCGTTCTTGATGTTCGCGTGACCGGTGCCGTAGCTCTT
>QLUS01000194.1 GCA_018725535.1 Bacillota bacterium | reverse complement strand
GGCCGCGTTGCGACCACCCTCATTATCGACAAAACAAAAAGAAACGCGGCGTACGCATTTCTGATGTGCATACCCCGGATGTCCTCTAGTGCGGCAGAAAGAAGCCCCGCTAACACTGCAACGTCCAATATCTTCTCCAACAGGGACACCCCGCCCTTTTCTTTAGCGCTCTATCTGTCGTGTGTTTTTCTTTGCCCCATAAGAAGCGGGCTCCTCCATAAGGTCATGCCCCTGGAACGAAAAGAAAGCTGTCGGATTCACGCCGCCAATGATCAGGCGATCAAGCACCTTGATACCTAGGATATCTCCCGCCGCCCTTAGGCGGCTCGTAAGTTCCCTATCCTCAAGGCTTGGTCTCAGGACACCGGACGGGTGGTTGTGGCAAAAGATTACCCCGGCGGACCTCGCGGGTATCCATACTTCAAGTCCCCTTTCTACCGTCATAAAGCAAGGGCGGCCCCTTGAAGGGCCACCCTTGTGCTATTAAGGGATGTTTATTGTGCCCACGCGGGCAACCGCACGGTTGAACGCCTCCGACCCAAGCCCGGTACGCTGCGTGACCGTGATCCCGTTCACGGGAATCTGCATCTCGACTTGGAAGGTTTCCCCACCCGCGAAGTGCAGCCTAATGAACAACGTGGAGGTTACTTGTCCGGGGTGTCTGTAAATGAAACCCATCACGGTTCTTCCGGGGATCGACGACTGCATGGCGGGCCTCACGTGCAACTGCCCCATGTTCTGGTACCGATTGAGCACATGCACAGCCTGCACCCTGACAACCTTCCTATTCAGCGAATAGGTCAAGGTGATGCCCATATCGTATTGCCGATTAGCAGCTCTCCATCGCTCCGTGAAGACAAGTTCCCTGTCTCTTTCCACCATGATGGTACCCCTAAGCGACTCCCAGTGCCCTGATGGACTCCAGATGGTCTCAGTTGTCGTCACCGCCGGCAGCGTTCTAGCAGGAGACACTACAATCTCGCGATACTCGCCCGTAGCGGGCATCGCAGGAGAGGTCTCTACCCACCTAGATGTGCGCCTAGAGATAACTGGTTCCCAGTGTCCCTGTGCGGGCTGACCTGCCACAGCAGGCGCAACTTCAACCAATCGTGTCTCAGTCACCGCTGGAATCCAGACCCGCTCGAATCTCCCGGGAATCGTTTCTTCAACTGTTTCATATGTCGGTGGCACCGCCGGAGAAATCTCTACCGTCTCCGTCCTTGTCACTGGCGGGATCCACGTGTTCTCCCACCGCCCCGGCGTCACCACTGTCTCGGTAACGCGGTACTCTGCCGGAGCTCCGGGGGAAATGACCACCGTCTCCGTCCTCGTCACTGGCGGCACCCACACTGTTTCCATGCGCCCAGGGGACACAATAACCGTTCTTTCTTCATACACCGCCGCCTGTTCGGGCCGGATCAGAATCCTGCCAACCACGCGATACCCCCCAGGGACGGTCACCCAATGCCCCTCCGCCGGTCTAAACGGAGATACCTGCACCGTCTCCGTCCTTGTCACCGCGGGGATCGTCCGCGCGGGAGTAATCACCACGGTCGTCCAGTAGCCTTGAGCGGCTCGCGCGGGGACGGCGGCGGCGGTTTGTACCCACCGTTGCTCTGTGGCCGCCGGAATTGTGACCCATACCGTGATTACAAACGGCCATCGGCCGGTGTAAAGGGGAATCGAAGGAAGAGACACAAGGACCGGAATTGAGTAGCCTCGCACATGGACAAATATAGTTCTCGGCCTAAGGCAGATAAAGTCCTCCGGTCTAAAAGAAAGCTGGTACGGCACCAATTCCTCCCTCCGGGTCACCACAGTCGTCCAATGCCCTTGTGCCTCCCGTGCGGGGACGGCGGCGGCGGTTTGTACCCACTGTTGCTTTGTAACCGCCGGGACTGTCGTGGCAGGAGTAATCACCACCGTTCTTTGTTCATACCGTGCGGGGATCGCGGGAGCAGTTTGCACCCATCTCTGTGTAGGCGGATCGAAGACGACAACATCCCGCCACTCCGCAGGAATAAAGGGATGCACCAGCACTCTTTCCGTTCGTGTCACCGCAGGAATCCAAACGCTCTCCCACCGACCGGGGGATACTATAATCTCCCTAGTCTCATATATGGGGGGGATTGCCGGAGAAATCTGCACCCTTTCCACTCTTGTCTCCGGCGGGATCCATGTGCTCTCCCACCGACCGGGGGATACTATAATCTCCCTAGACGTAAACACCGCAGGGGATCCGGGCGAGGTCTGCACCCGGCGCGTTTGTGTTCTCGGAGGCATCCATGCGTACTCGTGGCGCCCGGGGGAAATTTCAATAGTCTGCCAGTCCCACCGCGCCGCTTGCGCAGGGACCGCCGGTGACGTCTCCACCCAGCGCCATTCTGTGGCTGGAGGGGTGGAGCTTGTCCCAACCACGACGTCCCGCCATTCCCCCTGCGCCGGAACGGCGGGGGAGATTTGAACCCATTGCTGCTGTGTTACGGGGGGAACCCAAACATTGCTCCAATGACCAGCGGTCACCTCGACGGTCTGCCAGCCATACTGCGCAGGAACGGCGGGGGAGATTTGAACCCATTGCTGCTGTGTTACGGGGGGAACCCAAACATTGCTCCAATGACCCGCGACCACCTCGACGATCTGCCAGCCATACTGCGCGGGCTGGGCGGGAGAGACCTCCACCCATTGTTGTTCTGTCACGGGGGGGACCCAGTACGGCACCCACTGTAGCGACAGATTGTACCATTCGTCCCACAGCCATACCCATGAGCCCGACCAATGACCAGGGGAAACCTCGACGGTCTGCCAGCCATACTGCGCCGGGACTGCGG
>QLUS01000193.1 GCA_018725535.1 Bacillota bacterium | reverse complement strand
GGTGCTGGGGACGTGGTGAAGCTGAAGTTGTGGGCGTCCGATGGGTTATCGGCAGCGTCCCGGACCGCCCCGGGCGGGAGGTCCACGGTATAAGCCGTGCAGTGGGCCAGGTTGGCGACCGGTTTCAGGGTGAGCGTGTCGTTGCTGAGGGCGTAGGTGTGGTTCACTACGCTACCGCCACCGGTGATGGTGATGTTGCCGAAGTGGGCTCCTTTGATCACGTTTTTACCGAAGGTGACGGTGATGGCGGCATCCACGGCCACCCCGGTGGCGTTACTCGCCGGGACGGTGCTTTTCACTTTCGGCGGGAGGGCGGCTAGGGCTCGGGCTAGGTTGAGGGTGCCGCCGGAGGCCACTTTGCCGGTCAGGGCGGGCAGTTTAGTGGCGTTATCGTTAAGCAGGTCGATCACCCGCGCCGGCGTCAGGTCGCTGCGCACCGACAGCAGCAGCGCCCCGCCGCCGGCCGCAAACGGCGCGGCCATCGAGGTGCCGTGCTTGGGGGCGTAGGGAGAAGAAGGCGAACCGGTCCACCAAGGATAACTGCTGGGCCGCAGCACCACCGTCGCCCCGGAGCGCGGCCGGAGGACGTCGATCCACAAGATGTTGGGGGCAAAACTGTAGGTGGCGCCGAGGTACGGGTGGGCCAGGCCCACCAATGCGGACGCGGACACATTGTCGTGTTCCCAGATGTTGTATTCCCGGATGAAGTCGGCCTTCAGATGATCGCGGTAGAAGGATGTGTTTTCGATCCTCCAACCGGCGTCGCGGCCGCTCAGGAACAACTTGCCGCCGGCAGTTAGATAGGCGCCTAGGTCGCTCTGGTCGGTTGGGGTAAGGTTCGGCAGGGTCCCTGTTCCCGGATCGCTTGCCCAGGCCCGCCCGGTGAACCAGATTACCGCACTATAAACCATATCAGTTACGGAGGGGCCGTTCGCGCCAACCCCTACGTTGTGAACGCGATAGACGAAACCCGCCGTACTGAGGGCGTTGAGGTAGCGCGAGCTTACGTCTGGAAGCGTGAATGTGAATGGGGGAGTTGGAGGAATGTCGACGGTATAGCTCCCGTTTTGGTCGTCGTCGACCACCAGCAGCGGCTTGCCTCCGGTCGCCGGATTGGTGCAGGCCGGGGTGAGGCTGAAAAAGTTGTACACGACACGGACGACGCTGTCGTAGCCTTGGGCAGCTACACTCAGGTCCTCGGCACCGAAGCCCCAAAACATGCTCCGGTAGGAGCCAGCGGCAACCGCGATGGCGGCCCCGGCGCCGGGGTACTGCGGTACCGCGCTCACGATCGCTTCACCCGGCGCGGCCAAGTCGACCGAGGTGACGCCGAAGTTGGAGAAGCCGGTCAGGTTGCCGGTCGGGGCCAGCGCGGCCACGCTCATGATGTGGGGCAGGGCCGGGTAGGTCGTGCCGTCGATCGTCCACTCTTTCGTGAAGCCGGCCGGGGAGTCAGGGTAACTGTCGTTATTAGATCTGTCGTTCCCAGCCGCGGCGATGAAGAGCACGCCCGGGTAGGCGGCGATGGCATTGTACATCAGGGCGTCAAACCCTGGCCCACCGAAGCTCATGTTCACCACCTGCGCCCGGTTGGCGGCCGCGTAACGAATCGCGAAAACAATGGCGGCGGTGGTGCCGTAGCCCTGTGAATCAAGCGCTTTTACCGCCATGAGCCGCACACCCGGGGCGGCGCCGGCGATGCCTTTGGCGTTGTTCGCCGTGGCGGCCACAATCCCGGCCACGTGGGTGCCGTGGCCATCATCGTCCATCGGGTCGGAGTCGAGCTGAGGGTTCGTGAAATTTGCTCCGATAAAATCGTAGCCGTAGACGTCGTCGAAAAAGCCGTTCTTGTCGTCGTCTATTCCGTTCCCGGGGATTTCACCGGGGTTGGTCCACATGTTGGCCGTTAAGTCCTCATGGAGGTAGTCGATACCAGTGTCGATTACGGCGACGACGATCTCGGGCGTGCCTTTGGTGTGTGCCCAGGCCTCTACCGCCCGGACGCCATAAACCGCATCGTGCACCCCCCATTGCTGGCCCCACAGCGGGTCGCTGGGAGTGCCGCGGGTGCGGTAGATGTAGTTCGGCTGGGCGAACGCGACCCGCGGGTCGCGCTGCAGGGCGGCCACCGCTGCCGTTACGTCGGTCGTGGTGGTAAACAGCGCGGCATCAAGGGGCAGCGCTTGTTTCGGAGACAGCCCGAGTTTCCGGTGGTTAGCAGCCAAAGTCTGCATGGTCGCGGCCGCCCGCACCCCTTCTTTGAACTTGACGATTACTTCACCGGGCACGTAGTCTCCCGTCGTTTTGGCGCTCAATCCTATTTTCTCTCGGTCCGTCCAGGCAGCCGTGGCCGGCAGGGCTAGACTTAAAACATAAATCGCGGCGATTACCAGCACCAGCCAGCGCCGATACGCTCTTTGATTGGTCATCTTTGCCAAAGCTTCTTCTCCTCCTTTTTCTGCTCTCGCTAGATTTTTGTCATTCCAGCCTTAAAGATGCAAAAGCAACTCTAACAGACATAATCCCTGGTTTATCCCCCCCGCTCAAATTTGATGGCTGCTTTGGTGTGTAGTGGATAAGATTAAGGGCATAAATGGTTGATTTCAGGAAATATCACACTGCTGCCAAAACAAGGAAACTATGACTAGAAAAAAAACAAGAAATCCTGCCTGATTCGACCCCACAAACCTAAAGTTTTTGGTTAACCGTAATGATTCAACCCCAAAAAGGTCGCATCTATTCTAAAGACGATCTCGCAAATAAACTCAGATAACATCATTTTGGGCGATATGCTGAGGTTAACATACTAAATAAGCCTATTTTACGCGATAATACTCAAATTAGCT
>QLUS01000192.1 GCA_018725535.1 Bacillota bacterium | reverse complement strand
GCTCCAAACCGATTAGCACCCCAGACGCCAAGTATAATCATGGCAGCGCCCATCCCGCTGTACCAGTGAAAGGGCTCGTTGCGCAAGAGAACTCCGGCGGCAACAGCCACAATTGTACCGACATTAGCGAAGATGGCTGACTGTGTGGCAGGTAGGCGAGAAAGGGTGTAGTTGACGAGGAAGAACGCTACCACGGACGACAAGACGCCCAAGTACAACATAGCCCCGATGAGCTGTGGCGATGATACTACGGCAGCAAAGCTTGCTGTCAGCGACGCCACCCCTCCGGTAAAGAATGCTAGCAGCGAAAAACTCACGGCGCCCGTCCACATCATCACAAAGGTGGTCTCAAAAGGCGAGAACTCACTCGATACCTGCCGCGAAATGATGTTAAAACTAGCGGCGGAGCAAACGGCCATAAAAAGCAACGCTAGTCCTAGTGCGTTCCCTTGGCCGATTCTCGTCGCGTCGCTAATGGCAATAAGCAGTACGCCGGAAACCGACACCAAAATGCTTGCGCCTTGCAGGAGGGCGATGTGCTCGCCGAGCAAGGTGCTGCTCATAATCGCTACTACGATGGGAATGAGAGCGATCATCATGCCGGCTTGCGACGTGTGCGTAAGGGATAGACCAAAGATCTCAAACAGGAAGTATGCCACAGGCTGAAAGGCCGCCAACAACAATAGCGACCGTATGTTCTTGCCGCGCAAGGTCAAGGGGAACAGCCCGATTAGATGCAGCACGGTCACTACGCCTGCTGCTAGACTAAAGCGCATGGCCAGCAAAGCGAGTGGGTCAATTGTTTCGATGACCTCTTTGGCAAAAATGAAAGAGAGCCCGAAGATAGTGGCAAATCCTAGTCCCGATACGAACGCGAGGTGGGGCATCTGTTGACGCAATGTTGATCTCTCCTAACTCGTGATGACGCGAAATCGCCTTGCCGCCGGGCAAGGCGATTGTTGTGGTGCTACGAAATGCCTAGGGCTTGCTTAAAACACTCGTCGATCTCGCCTTGCAGCGAGGAGTTGTCCAGGATATCGAAAGCGGTCATGGCTAGCCCTTTCGCGGCCTTGATCACGATTTCATCGGCGCGCTTTGATGCAGCGCAAGCAGTAAAGTCGGCGTGGTGAGTGTTTACTTCCGCGGGTGCAATCCACAAGTAGTCATGGATCACGGGGAGTCGGATTGAGACATTGCCGATATCAGACGAGCCGTACATGCCTACCGGGGACGCCCACTCCATTTCCTCCCCTAGGCAGGCCATATTGGTCTGGAAGACGCGCGACATAATCTGATTGTGATAGCGCTCTCCATACAACAACGCGACTTTAACTTCGGCCACAGCCCCTGTCAGCCTCGCAGCCGTATCAATGGCAAGCCGCACTTTTTCCACGAGCTGTTTTAGTTCAGCGAGTGTCGCCGCACGCAAGCTAAATTCACAGGCTGCCTCCCCAGGATGACATTAGAGGCGGTGCCGCCATCGGCTTCTTCGCCGGGTGTGCTATGAATGGCGTGTGAGAGCCCGATGAGCTCTGCGCGCAAGCTGTCGATGGCGTCCATGACGGCTTGTTTTAGTGGGTGCATAGGATGATTTAGCAGCAGCAGATGCGCGAGGCTACGTCGTCCCAGTTGACTATGTTCCACCAGGCCGCAATCCACTCCGCACGGCGGTTTTGGAACTTTAGGTAATAGGCGTGTTCCCATACGTCTACCGTCAGCAGGGGAATGGCTCCAATAAGCGTAATGTCTTGGTGCTTTTCAATGGTGAGGATGCGGAGGCCGCCAAACTCGGGAGACTGCACGAGTAGCGCCCAGCCCGAACCTTCAACGGCTGTAGCGGCGGCGCTAAACTGCTTCTTAAACAAGTCGAGGCTGCCAAAGCTTTCGTTGAGCATCTCAAGCAGTTTACCGCTAGGTTCGTCTTGACCGTTTGGGGCCATATTGGCCCAGAACAAGCTGTGCAACAGATGACCGCTTCCATGGAAGGCAAGTTCACGCTCCCAGTGTTTGATTAGGGTGAAATCCCCGCTCGTGCGGGCTTCCCCTAATTTGTCCTCGGCTTTGTTCAGGCCGTCGACATACGCTTGGTGATGCTTGCCGTGGTGCAGCCTAAGCGTGGCCTCGTCGTAATGGGGCTCTAGCGCGTTATAGGCGTAGGGGAGGGCAGGCAAAGTGTGTTTCACAAACAACCTTCCTTTCATTTTGTAGTTTTAGACTACAAATAATTCTTCGCAGGGAGTAAATTCTCCTGCTAGTAACCTATTCTCGCCGTAACCGCTGTCGTACAATCGCTATGCGCGGCAGGAGCAAACGCTCGGTTACGATAAAGCCAACTGCGCCTAACAGCTGCGTAAACACTGCAAGTGGCAGCAGTGCGATCCAAGTGAGGCCGAGCAGGGGCGCTCCCAGCGCAAAGTGCGCCATAAGTGCGGTTACGACAACGCACAGCGTGGGGAAAGTGGCGGACAGCCAGCGCACAGCCTGGCGCGAGTAGGGAGGGTGAAGAAAGAGCAGCGCCAAAGCCTCCTCTACCAAGCCGGTAAGCGCAATGGCCACGCCCATAAAAAGGCTGACCATGCTCATCACGGCAGCGAGCACTACTGCGGTTAAGAGCAGCACACCACGTTCGCGAATGAGCGAAAGCGGGATTCCCATCATCATGGCCAAGAGGGGTGCGAGCAAAGCAAACTTCATTTCCGGCAGGGGAAGGATAGTCAAGAGCAAGTAGCCTAGTGCAGCCGCACAAGCTACTACCATGGCAATTGTGGTCATCTGGCGCGCCGTAAGTCGCATGGTTCTGCTCCTTTCTCGTCGTTGGTCGCTAGTGCGTACGGCTTACAGCGGACAGCGGACAGCGGACAGCGGA
>QLUS01000191.1 GCA_018725535.1 Bacillota bacterium | reverse complement strand
GGGGGGAATCTGCATGACAGAACTGCTTCTTCCGCTGCGGTTAGGGCTGTGCTGCGTACGCAATGGCTGGCGCAGCACCCGTAAGGCACCTGATTACGTGTACTTTATGCTCGAGGGCCCGCTTCCCGCTTTGCGCGAACCTAAGCCAAAGTGGTGGCGGCGCTACATCTCGCCGACCCCGCCCTTAAGCCTAGAGGAGCTCGCAGAACGGTTTGACCGCATTGCCGGGCACAAAGGCGTTAGGGGCGTAGTGTTGCATTTGCGCGAGCTTGCCTTGCCGAGAGCGCGCCTAGAGACCCTGCAGGGAATGCTCGCTGACTTGCGTCGGCGTGGCAAGGAAGTTGTGGTATGGGCTACTAGCTACAAACGCGTGTCCTACCAGTTGGCCATGCATGCCGACAAGGTGTTGCTGCAGGAAGGCGGAAGTATCGGCGTACTGGGCATCAGCTCCGCCCACACCTATCTTGGGGACAGCTTGGCTTGGGCCGGACTCAAAATGGAAGCCGTGCAGATTAGCCCCTATAAATCAGCAGCCGACAGGCTCACCCGCGCCGATATGTCTCAGGAGGTGTGGGAGATGCATTCTTGGCTGCTCGATTCATATTACTCCACACTCAAGCGCGACATTGCCTGCGGCCGCCGCGTATCCGAGGAAAAGGCAGAGGAGATCGTCAGCTGCTCCCCTTACACAGCGCAGCGAGCACTAGGCCTCGGACTAGTTGATGGCGTCATCAGCGAGGAGGACGTGCCGCACTATCTCGGCAGGGACGGCCAAGTGGCGGTTCTGTCCCCGTGGCAAAGGGCAGAGAAGGCCTTGCGCGTGCAAACCCCGCTTCGCCGCAATCCCTGCATTGGCGTAATTCGGATTACTGGAAACATTGTCGACGGTGTTTCCGCAAAGCCCCCTGTCAAACCTCCTCTCCCTATTCCCTTCCTTTTTTCGGAGCGCGCCGGGGACATTTCTGTTGTCGCGCAGGCGCGCGCGGCACTAAGAGACAAGCGTGTTAAGGGGGTGCTCCTATACGTTGACTCCGGCGGGGGTTCGGCTACTGCCTCCGAAGCGATGTATCAGGCGCTCGCTAAGTTAGCTGCCAAAAAGCCTGTAGTGGCGTTGATGGGTTCGGTCGCCGCTTCCGGCGGTTATTATGTCACCACAGCTGCGCAGTGGGTGGTGGCCTCGTCAGGCACGATTACGGGCTCCATCGGAGTCTTGACCGGTAAACTTGTAGATGGCCCGCTGCTAAAGCGATTGCTAGCTAACAGAATTACGCTCTATCGCGGTGACAGCGCCCTGCTCGAGTCTTCCGACCAGCCTTACACCCCACGCGAACGCCAAGTGGAGTGGGAGAGCATCTCGTCCATCTACGAGCTCTTCTTACGGCGGGTGGCCAAGGCGCGGCACAGAACACCCATGCAAATTGATGCGGTAGGCGGGGGAAGGGTGTGGACGGGCGAACAGGCTTTAGCACACGGGCTGGTTGACGAATTGGGCGGACTCAGGCAAGCGATCAGTAAAGTGCGCGAGCTAGCGAACCTCCCGCCGCACGTGGGCCTTAAAGACATGGCGAAAGCCAAAGCTGAACCTCCTCTGCCCAGCCCTGCCGACGCTTTCTCCTACGCCTTTGACAGCATGAAGCTCTTTAGTCCCTTGCGTGCGCTGTTCCTATGCCCGTTAACGCTAGAGGGAGACGACAGATGACGATTTTCGCTCCGCCTCTGGGGCTGAGAACTGCTAAAGCTAATGGTATACTATTGATATGAAAAGAAAGAAGTTGTCAATTTGGGCTGCAGAACGAGACATCCACTACCGGACAGCACTTGCTTGGGTGCGCAATGGAATCATGCCTGTACCAGTGGAGCGGACACCCGGAGGGCATATTCGCGTTATCGAGGATGACCTTTCAACCGCGAAGGCGGTACGTACGGTGCTTTACGCTCGAGTCTCATCTTCTGACCAGAAGAAAAATTTGGCAAGGCAGGTAGATCGGCTGCGGATGTTCGCGGCTAGTAAGGGCTATGAGCAGGTCGAGGTGGTTAGCGAGATCGGGTCGGGGCTTAACGGAAAACGACCACAGCTGCTCAGTCTGTTAGCAGCGCCGACAGTCGGTTGTATTGTCGTTGAACACCGAGATCGTCTTGCCCGTTTTGGAGTGGAGTACATAGAAGCTGTCTTAGCCGCTGCAGGACGGCAACTGATCGTCGTCGAGGCGGGCGAGCAGAAACTCGATCTGGTACAGGATTTCATTGACGTGGTGACTTCGATGTGCGCACGCATCTATGGGCGGCAGGCAGCTAGGCATCGAGCCGAGCGTGCCGTGGCGGCGGCAGAGGTAGAACCGTGAAACAACTTGGGCGCAAAGTCGAAATTCAACCGCGTCCGAGCCAGCGACAGGCTCTCTTACAGCACGCCGGCAACGCGCGTTGGGCTTATAACTGGGGCTTGCGGCAAAAACAGGCAGTATGGGAAGCACGCAAGGCTGTGCTGGCAGCCGGGATGAGCCCGGAGGCTGCTCCTAGAGTACCTACAGCTTTCGACCTGCATCGAGAGTTGAACCTCCTCAAAAAGATGTCCGAAGCACAGGGCGGGGTGCCTTGGATGTACAAAGCGTCTAAGTGCGCTCCACAAGAAGCTCTGAGGAATCTCGATCGCGCCTTTGAGGCCTTCTTCCGGCGGCTGCAGGCGGGAGAGAAGCCCGGGTTTCCACGCTTCAAAGCTCGCAAGCGAGGTATCGGCAGCTTCCACCTTATAGGTTCCATTCGTGTAGAGCCTAGTGTCATTATTCTGCCGAGGTTAGGGCGCCTGCGGATCAAGCCGGGAGATCGCGGGTACCTGCCAGTAGGCAGCCACGGACAAGCGGCGGTAACGGAACGGGC
>QLUS01000190.1 GCA_018725535.1 Bacillota bacterium | reverse complement strand
TGCGCTCCGCCCGCAACGCCTCCACCGAAGAATGCTGCAGCATGTGCGGCCAGTTCTGCGCCTACAAAGACGAAGCAAAAGAAGCAAAAGGGACGGAGCCTTTTGCTTCACAGTAGTTATCGTTTTGCGATAAAAATGCATTGCTAAACAATACTCGCTCATGGTACAATGGTCTTAAATCGGGCGGTTGCCGGAAAGTGGGTATTGTGAGTGTGGGATGGGGATAAATCGGTGTGGCTCAGCCAGCTCTGCCTTGTGCTTTTTGCGGGGGCGTTACTGGCTGTTGTCTTATTTGCGCCGTGGATTGTGGCGTGGTTCATCAGGTTTTCGCGCGCCGATATAGGCGGAGCGCATCGCCTCTTTCTTGCCACGATTTACGCGGGCGCTGTCCCCGCGGTCATCTTGTGGTATAGCTTGTTCTCGCTCCTTCTGCGCGTGGCTAGGCGGCAGATGTTTTGTGCGGAAAATGTGGTCTCCTTGCGGCGCATCTCGTGGTCGTGCATAGTGGGGGCCTTTATCTGTGTGGTGTCCGCAAGCTACTATTTGCCCTGGCTGATGGTGGCCATCCCCGCAGCTTTTGTAGGGCTGATAGTTCGCGTGGTCAAGAATGTGTTCGCCTTAGGTGTCGCGCTGCAAGCTGAAGCCGACCTGACGGTCTAGGAGGGAGCGCTATGCCGATTGTGGTCAACTTAGATGTTGTGATGGCTAAGCGTAAGATTTCGTCGAACGAACTTGCCGCGAAGGTGGGGCTGACACCTGCCAACTTGTCGATATTGAAGACGGGCAAGGCTCGCGCCATCCGCTTTTCCACCCTTGAAGAGCTTTGCGCCGCACTCGACTGCCAACCCGGCGATATTTTGGAGTTCAAGAGAGAGGAGGCATGAGGGCAAAGGAGGGAAGCAATAGGGACGGAGCCTTTTGCTTCACTATGTGGGATGCGAGATGTTTTACCGACGCTAAGCGTCACACGAAGTTTTTTGGGAGGTGCAATATGACTAACGAAACAATGCCTGTTGTCCCAGTACATGAGCGCGACCAGTCCCTTAGAATTGGGCAGATTGCCTTCGGCAAACCTGAGCAGTGGTTTGCGCTCGCTGCGTTTGGGGTGGGTTTTGTGTTTTGGCGATGGCTGATGGTGGTGTTTGCGGCTGGCTTTCAGGGGTGGGGTGTGACTGCCTTTGCGCTGGTCTACGTTGGGGTGGTCGGCGTCTATTTTCGCCGTGTCGGCATCAAGCAGAGCCGCGAGGCCAAGCTGTGGTTAGGGGTTGTTTTGGCCACAGCCCTTTCGTTTGCCGTGTGGAGTGCGCCCGCCATAACACCGTGGCGCTTCACCTTTTTGTTTGGTGCGGCGACCTACTGGGTGGTCATCGCTAGCGGCAACACCGTCACCGGCACGACGAGCGACTGGAGCATACGTGACTTCTTAGGCGGCGTACTCGTGGTTCCCTTGGCAGGACTAGGACTGCAATTGGCAGCATTATTGAGCATACCGGCACCTCGGCTTAAGGCGGGGAGGCGCATGATTCCAGCCTTAGTCGGAATTGGTCTGGGAGTATTGGTGGTGGCTTTAGTGCTACCGCTGCTCATGGCTGCTGACGCGGGTGGTTTTAACGTCATTAGCCAATGGTTGGCCCGGTTTGACTTTGACCTAGAGATCTCCGGGTTTTTGTGGGCGCAACTAATTCTTGGCATCCCAACCGCAGCCTATATCTTTGCCCTGCTTGTGGGCAATGTCCACAGGGGTAGAGTGCGGCGAGGCGAAACAGCAGGTGACGGCGTAGATGCAGCCATACAGTATCGCTTGATGCCCGTTGCGACCGCTGTCGCCCTTTTGAGCGTTGTGAACCTGCTATACGCGGCCTTTATCCTCACCCAGTTGCCGTATTTCTTTGCGGCCTTCTTCGGGCAATTGCCACAAGGCTGGGCCTCCTATGCCGAATTTGCCCGTCAGGGGTTCTTTGAACTGTGCGCTGTCGCCCTGATCAATCTCGCTCTCATCCTCGGTGTGCATTTCACAACTGACACGCAAGCGGCTACTAGCAAAGCAGTCCGCGGTTTGCTTAGTCTGCTGCCTGCGCTCACCTGGGTGCTCGTAGCTACGGCCCTGAGCAAGCTCTGGCTCTATATAGACCAATTTGGTTTAACCATGATGCGGGTCAAGCCAGCAGCAATATTGCTGTTTTTGGCAGTGGTTTTCGCCACCCTAATCGTAGGTGACAGAGCCAGGTTCTCGAAAATGCGAGTCGCAGTAGCTACGGGTGTAGCTATTATGCTCGCGTTCTCGTGGCTAAATGTCGAGGGCATGGTAGCGAACTACAATGCCAATCGATACTTAGCAGGCACTCTGCCGCATTTTGATGTCGCTGTGTTGAGAGTAGCGGATGTCGCTGGTGTGGAGGTAGCCCTGCGGTTAATTGCCGCGACCGATGATATTGGGCTCGAGGCAGAACTGCGCAGCTTTCTGCGCTCGGTCGCTGGCCGTGATGCCTCGCTACGGGCAATGGACGATTATGGTTTGGGGTCAACCATCTGGGTCGACACCCTACAGCGTCGTCTAGCGCGTGCTGCGGCGTCAGATCTGCGAACGCATGTCAGTCTTGAGGATGTTGTGGCTTGGGTGGCGCGCCAGCCTCACCCCCCGACTAGTTTGCCGCTGCATGCGCTCACTTACGAGAATCGGGTACTGAGGGTGGACGATGTGCTTTTTCCCTATGTTGCGATGTTGGAATGGCAACAGCAGGACGGTACACACAACGTTTGGCTAATCGACCTGCGCAGCGGGGATGTTCTGCTGGGCTATCACCAGTTGCAAGGTTCACCTCCGATGAGGATATTTGGTTTATCGCCGAGTGGCACTCGGCTGGGATTTGTGCTTAATGCCCCTCGCGATGCACAGCATGTTTCCGTAGG
>QLUS01000019.1 GCA_018725535.1 Bacillota bacterium | reverse complement strand
GTACCACTGCGGTGTTAATGTTAGCTGCAACTGCTGTGCTGTGGAGCCTAGGTGGTTTCCTAATTAAGTCGGTGGAGCTGCACCCTCTAGCCATAGCTGGTACGCGCAGTGCCATAGCTTTTATTGTCATCTTAGGTTTTACAGGAGTGCCCAAGTTCACGTGGAGTAAGGCGCAGGTGGGAGGCGCTCTTGCCTATGCGGCGACGGTGATTTTGTTCGTAGCAGCCAACCGCCTCACCACGGCTGCCAATGCCATTATGCTGCAGTTTACCGCACCTATCTACGTCGCGCTTTTGGCGCAAAGGTTTCTCAAAGAGAAAAACTCCGCACTCGACTGGGCGACTATTGCCACTACTTTTGCGGGCATTGCCATGTTTTTTATGGATTTCCTGAGTCCGCAGGGCATGGTCGGGAATGTCTTTGCTTTGCTCAGCGGCGTGAGCCTTGCCTGTCTGGTGGTGCTGCTGCGTTACCAGAAAGACGGCGCGCCTATTCTGTCCATCCTACTTGGCAACGCGATCACCGCTCTGATTGGCCTTCCTTTCTTAGCTTTTGGACCGCCTGCTGCCGCCGATTGGCTGCCGCTTGTTGTGCTTGGCGTGGTGCAGCTGGGCATCCCCTACATCCTGTATTCACTTGCCATTAAACACGTCAGCGCGCTGGATGCCATTCTTATTCCCGTCCTTGAACCCTTACTTAACCCTGTGTGGGCGTTCTTGCTGCTCCGCGAGACTCCGGGTCCGTGGGCGCTCTTGGGAGGATTTGTCGTCTTAGCATCAGTAACTATGCGACATTTGTTCGTATCTAGAGCGAGTGCCCCCGCATAAAGAACTACGGCTCATTGACAGCATGGGAGGACTAAAAGTGATTAGCCTTAACGAGGTCAGCAAGCGTTACCCTGGGAGCAGGGAACTGGCTCTGCAGAGTGTTACCATGACTGTCGGCAGCGGGGAGTTCGTCTTTCTGGTAGGCCAGAGCGGAGCAGGCAAGAGCACGCTGTTGCGCTTACTCTTTCGCGAGTACTTGCCTAGCAGCGGAGTCATCACTTATCGCGGGCGTAACCTCGCGCGCTTTAGTGGGGGAGAACTCCTGCGTTATCGACGGAAGATTGGCATGGTATTTCAGGACTTCCGCCTGCTCAAACAAAAGACCGTCTTTGAAAACGTCGCCTTTGCATTAGAAGTGGTAGGGCATTCACCACAGTCCATTCGCAAGTCTGTGCCAGCGGCGCTCGAGGAGGTAGGGTTGCTTGACCGCATGCTGGCCTTCCCAGCGGAGTTATCGGGTGGAGAGCAACAGCGTGTGGGGATTGCCAGGGCTATGGTGCGCAAGCCCCAGCTCATACTTGCGGATGAGCCCACGGGTAATGTCGACCCAGATAATGCCCTGCAACTGATGGAGCTGTTTGCAGCCATCAATAGAGCCGGTACAACCATAGTGATTGCTACGCATGCTTCAGACATGGTGGACCGCTTGCGTCAGCGCGTCGTACAACTGGAGCGGGGACGCATCATACGCGATGTTAAACGGGGAGGTTACAGCAATGAACCTTAACTCCTTGCGCTATAGCCTCAGGCAGGGCGTGGTGTCGCTTAGGCGCAACGCCTTGTTGGCACTGGTCACCACAAGTATGGTCGCCGTTTCGCTCGCTATTCTCGGTGGGTTTATGCTTTTGTCGGCAAACGTGCGACAAATTGTGCACACCATTGAAAGTAATGTGGAGATAGCCGTGTTTGCGGATATGGAAGCGGACGTTAAGGCGCTTAGGACCGAGCTTAACCAAGCGCAGGGTGTAAGGGAAATTGTTTTTGTCCCGCGTGACGAGGGGTTAAGGGAGCTCGGGCGGTCGCTAGGTGACCCGGAACTATTTCATGTTTTCACCGAGCGGAATAACCCGCTGCCGGATGTGTTTAGAGTGCGCGTCCAAGCGGCGGACGAAGTGAGTTCTGTGGCCGAGGTTATCCGAAAGATGCGTGGAGTGGACACTGTTGACTACGGCGAGGAACTTGTAGCGCAGTTGCTTGGAATGACGCGTTGGGTAAGCGGACTGCTTGTCGCTACCAGCGCGCTGCTGGGATTAGGCGCCATCTTCCTTGTGATTGCCATTATTCGCTTGTCTGTCATGGCGCGGCAAGAGGAAATCGGTGTAATGAAGTACCTCGGTGCCAGTAACGGCTTTATTCGGCTACCGTTCGTCCTAGAGGGGACAGTGATGGGGTTCTTCGGTGCTGTGCTCGCGAGCTTAGTCCTGTGGCTTTTGTACGATGCGTTGATTGCGGGTTTAGAGGGTATGGCTTTGCCGTTACTGCTCAACCCTGTCACCGGTCTTACGCAGCTTGGCCCCGTGTTTGGAACGATGCTTGCACTCGGTACCTCAGTGGGTGGGTTTGGTAGCCTGCTGGCGGTGCGGAAGTACCTGCACAACAGGTAGGAGGGTAGAGGCGTGAGAAGATTTTTTGCCGCTGTGCTCTTGCTCACTGCCCTCGTTTGGGTTTTTGGGGGGGATCCCACCCAGCGAGCTTGGGGTAACCCGCTTGACCCGCGCCAACGCGCCGAGCAATCCGCGCGGGAAGTGCGAGAACTAGAGGCCGCGCTTAATGCCATGGAGGAATCGATTGCCGTACGGCAAGAACGCGTACGGGCCGTAAACAGCGAGCTGCTGCTAGTACGGGAGAAACTAGTGCGCGCACGCATGAGAGAGAGTCAAGCGGATGCTAAGCTCAAAATATTGACTGTCGACTTAGGCAAGCGCGTGCGCATGGTGTATATGCGTGGCGGAGCGCCTTACATCTCCCTAGTGCTGCGTGCGGAGAGTTTTGGCGACCTTTTTGTCCGCCTCGCCTACATCACGCGGCTGTTTCGCCACGATGTGGCGCTTATTGACGCCGTAAGCGCCGAGCAAGCTGTGCTGCGCGAAAGCCAGCGCGTTTTGCAGGCGGAGCAGTTGCGTTTAGAAAGCCTTGAGCAGCGGCGAACTGCCGAACAGCGCAATCTCGAAAGCGAGAGGCGCGAACTCGCGCGGTTACTGGAAAGAGCGCGGGCCAAGTTGGCGGGGGACCTAGCGCTTGTTTCGCCGCGAGCCGAGCGCCTGCCTGTTTACGCAGTGGTAATTGACAACCTTGCGCAGGCCCGCCCGCAGTGGGGGTTAGCGCAGGCTAACCTGATTTATGAGTATGAGGTTGAGGGAAGGATCACCCGTTACTTGGCGCTTTTTGGGGTGTTGCCGGAGCGCGTGGGGCCGGTTCGCAGTGCGCGCGCCCACAGCGCCATGTTGGCACTGGAAAACCGGGCTCACTTCGTTTATTCCGGCGGTGGAGTAGACGTGCTCGACCTGCTGCGGCAATGGGGGGTATCCGGCACTGATGCCATCCGCAGTCGCAGCGCGAGCTTTACCAGAGACACTGCTAGGCGAGCGCCGCACAACTTGTTCGTTAATTTGGCCACACTCGGTAGTGTAGCTCCGGCAAACGATGTGCGTATACGCCCGGCCTATTTACCCTTTAAGGGTGAGGAAGCGCTGCGCCTTGAGCTTGCGTATTCTGGTCAGCATAAGGTATCCTACGTGTATGTGCCCGAACAAGCGGCCTTCAGGCGTTACATTAATGGAGTTGTGCATCGCGATGCTGGCGGCGCGACGATTATGGCGCGAAATGTAATTGTGCTGTTTGCACCGCATAGCACAGACCTTCTCGGGCGACCTACGCCGCAGGTCGTCGGGAGCGGTGTGATGCACTACTACGCGCTGGGGCAGCGTTTTACGGGTACATGGCGGAAGGACGGACCGGAGTCACCGACGCGCTTCTACTACGCGGACGGCACAAAAGTCGAGCGGGTTTTCGGTCAGACTTGGGTTCAGATTATGCGGCCTGAGTGAGGAGCAAAGAATGTATGGGTCAAGCGCGCGAAGCTGTGCACAAGTTTTTTGCGGGTCGTGCTGGCGTGCTCGCCACCATGCACGACAAAGAGCGCGTGATTATACCCCTGCTAAGTGAAGCCTTGGGGATCACTCTAATTGTCCCGCGGGGGTTTGACACCGATCGGTTTGGCACCTTCACCGGTGATGTCCCGCGCGCTGGCAATCAGGCAGAGGCTTTGCGAGCGAAGGCCTTAGCGGCAAGTGAGAAGTACGGCCTCACACTAGGGGTAGCGAGTGAAGGCTCCTTCAGCCCCCACCCCCTGTTGCCGTTTGCCACGCTGAATCTCGAATTAGTCCTGTTACTTGACCGGGAGAAGGGGCTCGAGCTGATTGGGGAGGCCTCCACCACAGAAACAAATTACGCACGACGCGCGGTGCAAAATCTCGGCGAGGCCCTCGAATTTGCTTATCAGTCAGGTTTCCCTAGCCACGGTATGGTAGTTAAGGTCAATGAGCTGTATAATCAAGCACAGGACCTCGCTAAAGGTCTAAACACGGAAGCGCTTTTAGCACAGGCGGTTAAGCTTGCCTTGGCCAAGTCAAGTACAGGCCATATCTACGTGGAGACGGATATGCGGGCGCATTTTAACCCGCTGCGCATGAAGTGCATTGCCGAAGCTACACGCAATCTGGTCGACAAAGTGTACAACCTGTGTCCGGCGTGTGGGTGGCCGGGCAGGGCTAGAGTGCTAAGGCGGGGGTTGCCTTGTAGTCTGTGCGGCGAAGCTACCGAGCAAGTGCAGGGGGTAGAGCACAACTGCTTACGCTGTGGCCATATCGCCTGCGAAGTTGACCTAAACCGTACCACAGCCGACCCGCGTTGGTGCGCTTACTGCAACCCATAGCCGACAATTTCAGGTATTGGTTATTATTTCGTAAATTTTAAGTTCACGCCGCGAGCAGGATTTGTCGAGTTTGTGACGAATAATAACAAGACAAGACGTATTACTCTAACGCAATTCAACGGGGGGATGATTTTGACGAAGTATCATGTATTGGCGGGCCCGGAAGGGTATCTGCCACCTGCAGCGGCCTGTCAGGGCATTCGGCTCCCGGAAGTAGGGTGGGCGCTGATTGAGGGGCGTCACGTACCCGAACAGGAAGCGCTGTCTGCCATCGTGGACAAGCTTTTGAGCGCTAAGCGACCATTCTTTTTCCCTGGGCCTAACCTTTTGTGGGAGTGGAAAGATGGGGTAGCGGAAAAAGCTAGCGCCTTGCGCAAATTAGCGGATACCGCAGGTGCGCGAGTAATTCCCATGCCCGACTACCGTCCCAAGTACCCCATGATTAACCCGGCCATCGAGATTAACCCCAACCATCCTAACCTTACTATCTGGCACAACAAAATCGATGTCTGTGTGTTTGCGGGTGTGCACTGTCACTACGCAAACGTGGCTCTCAAGATTATTCGCGGCGGAACAGACTGCTACACCATCGCCATCTGCGGCGAGGCAGGGCACGAGGATGCGAACATCACCTTGCGCAATGCCGGGATTCCCCAAATCGAGGCTTTAACCGCTATGGTGGCCGAGCGAAGGAGGCTCTGCTGATGCCGGAACAAAAGGTAGTCGCCCCTGAATTCATGTTCACGGAAGCGGCGCGGGAGGAACAGTTCATCACAGGCAGCGAAGCCGTGCGGGAAGCTGTGCGCAGGGCTAATGTCGATATGGCGGTGTCGTACCCGATTACGCCACAGTCCGAGAGCATGCACCTAGTGGGTGATATTTACGCCGAAGGGTATGTCAAGGATTACTATCGCGGTGAAAACGAGTTTGCGGTTATGTGCTCCGTAGCCGGCGCGGCTATGGGCGGCGTGCGGGTGTTTACCGCGACCGGCGGCCCGGGCACTATGCGCGCGCTAGAGATGTTCCCCACTTGGGTCGGCGCTCGCCTCCCCATTGTGTGCGCCTTCTTTACCCGCGGCATCAACTCTCCGCTCACCATCCAGCCGGATACCATTGAAATGGCCCATCTCTTGGACACAGGCATGATTATGTTGCACGCAGAGGACGCCCAAGACCTCTACGACATGATTCTCAAGGCGTTTATTATTGCTGAGCAGACCGAAGTGCATATCCCTGTAGGTGTTTTTGCTGACGGCTTTTTTGTCACCCACACCCGCGACAAGGTGCGCGTGGCCCCTGCCGATATTAAACTGCCGCCGTATAAGCCCTATAGCGCTCCGGTGCCGGTGATGGACATGGAAAACGTGCCCTTCCGTCAAATGCGCGATCCCTTTGTCATGAAAAGCAACTACGTGAGCTACGCCGCCCATGCCTCTTGGCAGCAAGAAGTGCTTGCGGCAGCGGAGCGCGCCCGCCCCTTTATCCGTCAGTATCTCGGCGGCCTAGTTGAAGTCGAAAATGAGCAGGCAGACATCCTAGTTTTGGCAGGTGGCACCGCTGTATGCCAAAGCCGCGAGGCCATTGCCATGGCGCGCGAGGAAGGCATCGAAGCCGGACTCATCAAGATTAAGAGTCTGCGCCCCTTCCCGGGTGAAGAGCTAAGGGCATTGACAGCTAAGGCCAAGGCCGTGATTGTCCCGGAGTTTAACCGCGTCGGTTGGCTCAGCCGTGAGCTCCGGAATGTGGTGCAGAACCCGGATCGCGTAGTGCCAGGCCCCCGCGTCTTCGGCGGCATGACGATGCCCCCAGACCTCATTTTGGCCGAGATCAGGAGGTATGCACGTGAGTAAGGCTATGTTTAAGATGACCACAGCCTTTGCTGATGTTATGCCGGCAGAGTATGTGGAGCTAGTGCAGTCGGGTCCCTTTGGTCAAGGTTATGGGGTAGCCGACTTAGGCAGCTTCAAGGAGTTAATCGAGGAACATCCTCTTTGTGCCGGTTGCGGCTTAGCTTTGGCTGTACGGCTGATTATGGCGTCTTTGCCCACACCGGAAGACACAGTTGTTGTTGGGTCTACGGGTTGTAGCTCACTGGCTTTCCCGCAGATCGCCCTGCAAAACATTCACTCTCTGTTTGGCAACCAAAACGCCGTAGCTTCGGGTCTTAAGCGGGCACTTAAGCTGCGCTTCCCGGACAAGCATAAAGACGTCTTAGTTGTGGCTGGCGACGGTGCCACAGCCGACATCGGCCTAGACATGGTGATGCATTCGTGGTCCCGCGGCGAGAAGCTGGCGACAATCATGCTCGACAACGAAGCCTACGCCAATACCGGCGGGCAGGAGAGTGGCATGTCCCCTGAAGGCTGCGTGCTTTACATGGCTCCGACGGGCAAGAAGTTCAAGAAGATTGCCCTGCCCGAAATTGCGCGCGAGTCAGGGTGTGCCTATGTGGCCTCAGTGACGCCGGTGCAACCGCGCAAGCTAGAAAAGGCCGTGCGGAGAGCCATCCTCGTGGCGAGGGAAGTAGGGCCGACTTATGTGCAAATCTTTGTGCCCTGTCCGACGAACTTCAAGTTTAAGCCGCAAGAGACGCTCGCCAAAGCAAAGCAAAGAGAAAAGGATCAGACCTATCCGCTGCGCGAGTTTATTACGCCGGAGGCTCAAGCCTATTTGGCCGCACTAGAGGGAGGTGGCAAGCATGACTAAGAAGACCAGCATCCGCATGTCCGGCCTTGGCGGGCAGGGCGTCGTGACGGCTGCCCACATTCTCGGCTCAGCAGCCACCCGTGACGGTTTGGTAAGCACCGTAACCCCCTTTTTTGGCGCGGAAAAGCGCTTAGCTCCCGCCGAAAGTTATGTGCGGGTCAGTCCTAGCCGTATCTATGAGCGGGGAGAGATCCTGTTTCCTAACGTGATTATGATCTTCCACCCGCACGTCATCTCCTTGGGTAAATGCTATACCATGCCCTTCTTTGCGGGGCTACAGCCAAGCGGATTGATGTTGGTCAACGGTGACTCCGCACCCGAGCTATCTCAAGATGAGCGAGAAGCGCTTAAACGCCTAGATGCTAAGCTGTACTACTTCCCGGCTACCAAACTAGCGCTTGAGGTCGGAGGGACAGACCTAGCCACCAATATAGCTATGCTAGGCGGCCTACTTGCAATTACCCACATCGTCTCTTGGCAAGGAATCACGGACGCGCTGGCAGAACGCTTTGGCGGCGGAAAGTTTGTCGCCTCAGCCACTACCGCCGCGCTTGATGACGCCTTAAAGAGCAAGTACGAAAAGGTGAGTCAGCTGCTCGAACAAAACATGGCCGTCATGCAGGCTGTAGGGCCAACGATTAAGGAATTCACGTTCTAAGGAGGTGTAGTTGCTGTGTACGTAACCGCTAAAGTTGACGAACCCAAGTGCATCGGGTGCAAGCTCTGCATCTTTGCGTGCCCCGACCCAAATGTCTTTACTTTTGTCAAGGACAAAAAGAAAGTGGTTGTGAATCCTGCCCGCTGTAAGGGCTGTGGGTTGTGCGTTTCTGTCTGCCCCAAAGACGCCCTAGTTATTGGGAACGTCTAGAAAAAAGCGAGGGAGCATTGTTGCCTCCTCGCTTTTTCTGTTCCTCGCTTAGTCCACGCCGAACCCGTACTTTTGTTGAAAATACTCTTCAAGGGTAAGGCTATGCTTAAACAGGTAATCGGCTATTTCCGTACCTACATAACGGATGTGCCAAGGCTCGAAGCTATAGCCCGTGATGTGTTCTTTACCTTCCGGGTACCTGACGACAAAGCCAAAGCGGTGCGCGTTAGCGGCAAGCCACACTCCCTCAGGTGTCGCACCAAAGTCTACAGTTAGCGTAAAGCCAACTTCGCGACTGGTGATATCCATGGCCAGACCCGTTTGGTGCTCACTCTGCCCGGCACGGGCGACAGTCCGATTGGCCTCTGTTTCACCCACTCTCTTTACTTGCGCGGCGAAAATAGCATACTGCCGTTCAAAGGCCCGAAAGCCCGAGAGAGCATATGGGCGTAGTCCGTCGGCTTCCGCGGCAGCAAACAAATGCTCAAGCGCCAGCGCGGCCTCTCGGCGCATAAATCTGCGCGGTTCATGCGCCGTAAAAGGGAAGGGCACTTGCGGGGCGACTAGGTCTTCCGGTACAAAATCTGGCGGCAAGTTTCTCGTCTTGTTTACTAGTACCAAGATGTGGCTAGGGTTAGTAACGATTTGGTGCCCGGCCGCGTCAAAGCGGGTGGTGTTCTCAAACGATAATGGCGAGGGCATCGGAGCGGGCTTGTCCGACACGACGGGTGGAAAAGTCTGCGGGTTGCTCTTCTTTGGCCACAACGGAGTCACGCCGCTTAGCCAAATTACTGACACTGCCAAAAGGCCCGCGCCAGTAAGCGAAGCCACAATTTTCTTCAACAGCATCAACTCTTTTCACTATGCTAACTCCATCATAGCCCGCTTGGGCATTCGTAGTCAAATAAAAGGAGGGACATCGCATGCAGCCAACTCCGCACATTGGGGTCACCACGAGTGAGGCTATTGCCAAGACAGTGCTCCTGCCCGGCGACCCGCTGCGCGCTAAGTATATTGCTGAGCGGTATCTTACGGGAGCCGTACAGTTTAATGCGGTGCGCAACATGCTGGGGTACACTGGCACTTATCAGGGGAAGCCTGTTTCCGTCATGGGATCGGGCATGGGGATACCTTCAATTGGCATTTACTCTTATGAGCTAATTCACTTCTACGGAGTCCAGAGACTTATCCGCGTAGGCTCGTGCGGTTCATTTCAGGCTGACCTGAAGATCCGCGATATTGTCATTGGCCTTTCAGCTTCCACTAATTCTAACTTCGCAAGCCAATACAACCTGCCGGGGACATATGCGCCGAGCGCCGCGTGGAGACTGTTAAAGCAGGCGGTAGAGGTGGCGGAGAAAAAAGACATTGACGTGAGAGTCGGAAACATTCTCTCGTCCGACATCTTCTATGATGACAACAAGGATGCGTGGAAACAGTGGGCCAAAATGGGTGTCTTGGCGGTTGAAATGGAGGCGGCGGCACTCTACATGAATGCCGCGCGTGCTGGAGTTGAAGCCTTGTGTATCCTCACCGTATCCGATTCGCTCGTCACGCACGAGGCCACAACTGCCGAGGAAAGGCAGAACTCCTTTAATCAGATGGTGGAAATTGCGCTAGAGTTGGCATGATGGCTTACGGCTTACGGGTGGCGCTCCTCGCTGTACGCCGTACTGGGAAGAATATGGCCATGGGCGGGAGCATCACCGACACTACCCAGGCTAAGGTGCGGTAGATGCCTGTTACTACCAGCCCGTAAAGCCAAGGCGGTGCGTGCAGGCTAGTCATCAGCCAGGAGAACTGAGTCTCCACCCAGAAAAGGCCGGAAGCAAGCATTTCTCCGGGCACATTAGCGCCGGCGATGGTTAGCCAAAAGACTGCGCCCAGCAAAGTCAACATAATGGGCAGGCCATAGAGCCTGCTTGTCAGGATGTGGTCGATCTTGCGGTCTAAGGCATGAGGGGCCGTTGACTGCTCTTTGACGACTGTTGCGGCAATTGTCTCGGCACACCTGACCGTGCCCTCGGCAACTAGGCTGCGACAGCTTTCGGCATCAAGCCCTCTGTCTCTAAGGTACGCCCGGGCCTCCTCGACAGGAGCAGAGCAGTGATTAGATCCCGAACACAGGAGCTCTAGCCCACGAAAACGCGGCAAGTCTCTAAGCAGTGCGAGGGCGTGTTCAATGCGTTCATCATATTGGACTTTATGCGGCTCGGTGTCTATTTCATGCCGCGCGACGCCAAGCACAGCAGCCTTAAGCTCATCTAGACCAAGCCCCGAACGGGCAGCGGTAGCTACGACAGGCACGCCAAGCCTTTGCTCTAGCTCCTCTACATTGACGGTATGCCTTTTCGCTTAGCTTCATCGACTAGGTTAACGCAGACTACGACACGGCGAGTCAGAGCGAGTACCTGCAGGGCCAAATATAGGTTGCGCTCAGTGCACGTGGCGTCGACAACTACAATGGTGCAGTCAGGCGTGGCCTGCGCGAGGAAGTTGCGGGCAATCTCCTCCTCCGCAGAGTCAGCAAACAGGGAGTACATGCCGGGCAGATCAATCAGCAGATGATTGGTCTGTTGGGAGGAGTAGCGGCCTTGTGCAGATATTACTGTTTTCCCGGGCCATTCCCTGTGTGCTGTTTAAGCCCGGTCAGGCTGTTAAAGATAGTGCTTTTGCCAGTGTTCGGGTTACCAGCGAGCGCCACCACTATATCAGAAGCTGACCTTGCCCTTGTTCTCGCACATTCACTTAAGACACTTGTGTCCGTTGAATGATAAGTTAGTCCCATAGCGCCCGCGCTAACTGTCAAGCTCGACCGTGACTTGACTGGCGTCTTCCGACCTTAAGGCTATGACGGCACCGCGAATGCAGTAGGCCTTTGGATCCTGCATGGGACTCTCATGTAAAACCTCCACAGGTGTTGCGCAAATGAGCCCGAGGCCAAGCATTTTCTGCCGCAACCTGTCTTTTGCGCCAAGGTAGATAACCCTCCCGCGCTGACCAACGCTCATCTCAGCTAGGGACATCAGATTCGTTGCCACCTATACTCCTCCTTGTTCTTTGCCTCTACCCCTTCACATAGGCTTAGAGGTAGGCACCTGTTGCCTAAGGCTAAGATATGAAGCCGCGGGTAAAAGGGTAACCCGCATCACGAGAAGTGTCGTAAATTTAGCTAAAAATGCAGGAATTCAGTTAGCGCGACGCGAATCAAAGAGGACATGCCAATCTGATGGAGGCGACGTTGTGTCTTTGCGCCGAGTGCCCATGATGTTTTTTATTGGCTATACGGCTTTGGCCGTTAGCTTGCTATTGGCAAATGATGTGCCGCTGTGGCCGCAGGGAGTACTCCTTGTAGCGCTATACGGGGTGTTCGTCACCTTAGTCCTTGTCTTTTTTCATCGCTACTATGCAGCTGAGCACTTTCGGCGCCTGTATGCCGCTATGCACGAAGGCGTGGCCTTGCGCGAGCTTATAGTTGACGCTGCGGCAAACCTTGGGACTACCGCTATCTTGAGGTAAACCCCGCATACGAAAAAATGTCCGAGTTCACGCGCCAACAGCTAATTGGGAAAACATGGCGTGAGATTGTCGGGTCAGAAACGGCCGCATGGCCTAAGGAGTATGACGACTATGTCGATGTAGCGCTAAGAGGCACATCACGGCGCTTTACGCGCGTCTATCACGGCCGATACTATGAAGTACAAGCTTACTGTCCTCGGCCCATGCAATTTGCCGCCATCTACACCGACATTACCGAGTAACTCGAGGCGGAAAGGCAGACATGGGAGAACTACGACGATTGGGCACGGCTTGTTACCACTATGGGGGACATGCTGTTTATTTTTGACACGGCGGGAGGGGTTCTGCATGTCAACAGCGCTGTGGAGGCCACCTTAGGCTACAGCGCGCATGAACTTATAGGCAGGGCTGTTTTGGAGCTGCATCCGGAGGAGCTGCTGCAGGAGACGGAAGAGAACATACAGGAAGTGCTTATGGGCAAACCACCCACCCGCGCCATTCCGCTTGTGGCCAAAGACGGCACCTTAATCGATGTCGAGACGCGCTCCACCCGCGGTAAGTGGCGCGGGCAAGCGGCTGTGTTTGCCGTAGTTAGAGACGTACGCGAGCGGCTTTTGGCGGAGAAACGACTGCGGTACCTTAGCCTCCACGATCAGCTGATCGATATTTACAATCGCGCCTTCTTCTCCGCAGAAATGGAACGGCTAGAGGGCAGCAGGGAATATCCGATCTCCATAATCTCCGCTGACGCTAATGGGCTTAAGCTGATTAACGATGTACTAGGGCATCGCGCTGGCGATGAATTCCTCAGAGCAAGCGCGGCAGTCCTAAGGGGTGTGCTCCGCAAGGCAGATATTCTAGCACGCGTGGGCGGTGACGAATTTGCCGTTATCTTGCCGCGAACCGGGGCAGAAGACGCGGCGGCTGTCCTGCAGCGCATTCGCGCGGCAAGCGAGAGCTTTGGCGCTGAAGACTGTGTGCTACCTATGAGTTTGAGTCTTGGGGTAGCTACAGCTAACAATCAGAGCGCATCGCTTGATGATACTTATAAGCTTGCCGACCATCTCATGTATCGCGACAAACTCGCAGAGCGGTCTGTAGCGCACAGAAACATCCTTGACGCTTTGCTGCAAGTGCTCGCGGAGCGCGACTCTGGTGCACTCGGGCACACTAGGCACCTTAGGGAACTATGTCTAGCCCTCGGCAGCAGTTTCGACCTCACGGCTAAGCAACTAGAAGCTTTAGCTTTACTCGCGGATGTGCACGATCTAGGGCTAGTTGGTGTTAGTCCGGCCATATTCGGTAGCCGCGCTCGCCTGACAGAAGAGGAATTTGGGCTCATTAGGCAGCATCCTGAGCGCGGCTTGCGAATTGCCTATACTTTCCCCGAATTAGCTGGGGTAGCCGATTTTATTCTCGCGCACCACGAGCATTGGGACGGCAGCGGCTATCCTTTGGGCCCTAGGGAGACTGAGACTCCGCTGGAGTGCCGTATCCTCGCTGTAGCAGACGCGTATGAGGTTATGACCGGAGGCAGGCCTTACCGTGAGCCGCTTTCACGGCCTCTGGCTATAGCCGAGCTAGTGCGCTGTGCGGGCCTTCAGTTTGACCCTGCCGTAGTGGAAAAGTTTTGCGCGTTACAAACCTGAGCGGGAATGGAGTAGAACAGAAGAATAGGGGAGTGGGGTAAAGTGAACACAAACGATGCACCAGTGCTTAAGAACAAGACCTTCCTCATCTTGTGGGGCGGACAGATAGTGTCCATGTTAGGCGATGCCCTCTTTAGCCTAGCCTTAATATGGTGGGTAGTGAGTGAAACGGGCAGCGGTGTTGCGGTTGCCTTTGTGGCGCTGGCCTCATCAGTGCCGCGCCTAGTTCTCGCGCCGATAGTGGGAGTGTACGTGGACAGGGTGGATAAGCGGCGCATGATGCTGTTTGCCGATGCCTTGCTTGGGGTTATAACGTTAGGCATGACGATGTTGTTCTGGCGCGGACACTTCTCGTTACCCATAATTATTGCCGCCGCCGCGCTGCTTGGAGCAGCATCCTCGCTTGATGGACCGGCCTATGAGGCCACCATTCCTGCCATCGTGGGGAAGAGTCAACTGGTGCGGGCCAATTCGCTGATGCAGACGGCCAACAGCATCATCGGCCTTCTCGCCCCGGCGCTAAGCGGCGTAGTGATTGCCGTGGCGGGCGTCGGAGTGGCGATACTGGCAAATTCCATCTCCTTCTTCTTTGCCGCCTTTACTTTGCTGTTGATTAGCTTACCCGCACAACTGAGAGTGGTCAAGCAGCGCGCTTTCGGCCGTGACCTCAGGGACGGAGCAAGGTTTATTCTGGGGAACAGGCTGTTGCTGCCGATGCTCCTTTACGCTGCACTGATTAACCTCAGCCTTGCGCCCATTAGTGTTTCTATGCCGCTTTTGGTGACGAATGTGCTGCGGGGTGGGCCACAGCTCCTTGGGTTATTCGGGAGTTCCCAGTCAGTCGGTGTGCTGGCAGCTTCACTTCTGCTGTCGGCTAAACCTGCGTTGCTGGCGTCTATAGGTAAAGTCATGATTTTCTCCCTTATAGCTTTAGGCTGCTTTACGGTTGTAATTGCGCGCGCAAAATCAGCGCCGCACCTTTTGCTTGGCGGCGCTGCGGTGGGCTTTGCTTTGGTGGTAGCGAACGTGGCATCGCGTACAATCTGGCAGCGTGAAGTGCCGGAGGAGTACAGGGGCAGGGCCTTTACGGCGCGGGACACCGTAAGCGGCGCGCTGCGTCCCGTGGGGCAAGCCATCGCGGGACCCATGGTCGATGCTCTAGGGCCGATGTGGTTGATTGCCGGAGCAGGCGCATTATGCGTTGTAGGCGGAATCTTGGGACTTGGGGTTAGGAGTATTATTACTTATCCCGAGAAACCTAAGCGCGCTTCGGCTTCTATGTGATAACTTCGAGCTCAGGATTTGCGTTTGGCTGCCGCCCTTGTTTGGCCAGCGGCTGCCAGACGCCAGCTATCTTAACGCGGACAATATCCGCAGTGAAGTCAGTCGTGGCACCGCGTGCGTTCTCTAGGAGTGAGGAGCCGACACCGTACATATCCACCGGCACATCTTCGGCTTCAAAGCGCCGGATGCGCACTGCGTCAAACCCGCCGGTCACCACGATTTTAACGCTGCGGCAATAGCTCTCGGCGAGGGGCCTGTGCTCTTTAGCAACATCCCAGCTTTCATGGGCTGTATCAAGTGCGTGGCGAATGTTGCGCACTAAGCGCGGGTTAACCCCAAGGTCTGCCTCCTTGTCACCCGTCGGTTCCACAGAGTAGTCGCGCATATTGCCTGCGGTATCCGGCCGCACGCCAAAGAGGCGATACATCGCGGCCTTATGTTCGTCACCGCAGAGCACCGCCTCTAAGTATAAGGGAAACATGGCGGCAAGTACTTTGCGCGCCTCGCCCACACAATCATTGTGAAAGTCTATCAGGGCGATGCGGGGCACGTCAGGCGGCATAATGCGGCAAAACTGGAGCATTGTCTCCACAGTGTCGCCAAGAAAACAGGCAATGCTGGCGTGGCTGATGGTGCCGCCGCCCCTGCCGCCGAAATAGGCGCCCTGGGCATGGGTCGATACGAAGACTCGCGAGTCGGTGCGGTGCAGCCGGTTATAGGCGTCCACCGCTGTTTTGTACGCAAGCCCGTGCAGAGGCTGAACTTTATAGTGGGCAAAGCGAGCCGGGAAAAACAAAATGTCTTTGCCGCGTGCGGCTGTTATAGTGTGGTAGACATTAGTCGCTACGCGCGAGCCCTCCGTGAGTATGCCGAGGATAGGTGTTTCTAGCTGTCCGAAGTAGCGGTACTTGCCGCGCAGCTTAAGGACAGGTGTGACATCCGTCGAGTCACCGTGGTATGGTATGAGTGCACCGTCCCGCGCCGCTTCTACTTCGAGTTCGCGAAATGTATTAACGAAGTTGCCAGCTAAGTCGTAAAAACCTGCGCATTCCCGTAAAATTTGTATTGCCTCGTCCACCCCCACAAGTACGACAAAGGGCTGTCTGCGGGGAAAAAACTGCATCTCCACCTCGATATCGCCGACAGAGACCCCTTGAAAGGCGTACCCTTCCCGTGCTAAGTGCGCTAGAATGGCAGTTGTGTTAGAAAAGTAGGCGTCGGTATAATAGCCTTGACGCATTTGCTCTATGTCCTGTCTAGTTTCCAATGCTGATCCTCCTTGTCGACGGTCGTTTCACTACACTGCGCTTGCCGCTATCATAAGATATTTTGGGCTAATACGCTATAGGTGAGTGCGTCACGCACGGCTAGCCGTTCCTACATAATTCAGGGGGTGTCCTATGGAGCGTTACTCGCGGCAAATCGCGCTGCCGTTCGTAGGTAAAGACGGCCAGGCGAAGTTAGGTGCGTCAAAGGTCACTGTGGTGGGTTGCGGTGCCCTTGGCACAGTGTCAGCCGAACTCTTGGTGCGCGCTGGGGTGGGCAGTGTGCAGATTGTCGACAGAGATATAGTAGAACTCTCTAACCTGCAGCGGCAGCTCCTGTATACCGAGCGGGATGCGGCGGAGCGACTGCCTAAAGCACTTGCCTTGGCGGCGCACCTTAAAGCGATCAACAGCGCAGTTGAGGTTCAGCCCGTCGTAGCCGACTTTGGCGGGAATAAAGCTGTCGCCCTGCTTAGCGGTAGCACGGTGGTCGTAGACGCCACCGACAACTACGTCACGCGTTTTACCATTAACGACGCATGCCTAGAACTAAAGCTGCCGTGGGTTTATGGCGGGGCTTCAGGCAGTCGCGGCATGATGGCGACTTTTCGGGAGGAGGGCGCGTGTTTTAGGTGTCTGTTTAGCGAACTTCCCGCACTCGGGGCCGGTGACAGCTGCGAACTAGAAGGCGTGTTGGCATCAGCTACCACAATTGTAGCCGCGCTGCAGGTAGCGGAAGTAATGAAGCTGATTATCGCGCCGAACGCTATGCATGGATGCGTACTTGAGTTTGACGTGTGGAAGGGCAGCTTCCATACCATCCCGCTAGAGCGTGACGACAGGTGCCCCGCCTGCAAGGGAGGCCAGCGTCTGTTTCTTGCGGACGATGGTCTGTCTCAAACTAGCTTTGTCTGTGGGCGGAACAGCGTACTCGTGCGCTCTGGCCCTAGCGAGGTAAATTTAGGAGCGCTTGCGGGGCTGCTTGCCGCGAAGGGGCTAGAGGTAAAGCAGACGAAATATAGCTTGCGCGTAGAGGTCAAGGAGCGCGAAATAATTGTTTTTGCCGACGGACGCGCCCTCATAAACGGTACTAACGATGCGCATGAAGCACTGCGTGTTTATCAGGCAGTCCTTGGCGTTTGAACTTAGATTTTATATCTAACTAGCAGGAATTAACTAAGCTCAAGCCGAATAGAAAACGGGTACTGCACTGATTGCCCCGATTTTCACCTTCATAGAGTCAGGAGTGAACCCGCATCGCTAAGCGTATGCTCATAGTCGACAATGACCCGTTGACTCTGGATTTTCTCCGGGTTAGTTTTGCGGCGGCAGGCTATGAAGTAATAACGGCGCAGGATGGACCAAACGCTTTGCGTGTGGCCATGCGCGAGCGACCTGACTTGATCATCCTCAATGGTGTGCTGCCGGCGACCGACCGCCTAGAGGTAGTGCGAGAGGTTCGCCGCAACACGCTTGTTTCACGTGTGCCGATAATGATTCTATCGTCTCGCGACGTGACGGAAGACATAGTGGCCGCGCTCGATGCCGGAGCCGACGACTTCATCACTAAGCCCTTTGAGCCTAGCGAGTTAATGGCAAGAATCAACGCTCAACTGCGGCGCTCCTGCCAGGAGAGATCCCTGAACCCCTTAACGGGACTCCCCGGTAACATAATGATCGAAGCAGAGTTTAAGCGCATAGTGGCGTCAAAGAAGCCTTTTGCGGTTATCTACGCGGACATCGACAATTTTAAGTCGATCAACGACGCCTATGGATTTCTGCAGGGCGATGAAGGCATTAAGCTGCTAGCTGAGATTCTCCTTGATGCTTTGCACCGTTTTGGCAACCCCGATGATTTTGTGGGACATGTGGGGGGAGATGACTTTGTTGTCTGTACCACACCCGACAAGGCAGACGGAATTTGCCAGCATATTATACGCAGGTTCTCGACCCAAGTGCCTTTTCTCTATCATCCGCTTGACCGCGCCTGCGGCTTTATCGCGGGTGTCAATCGGCAAGGGCAGGAAGTTCGGCACACTGTCGCTACCATCAGTCTGGCCGTGATCACTAACGAGCGCAGAGCGATTGAGTCGCATTGGGAGATTGGTGAGATTGCCGCTGAGCTTAAACGTGCTGGTAAGCAGATACCTCACAGCATCTACATCAAGGACTTGCGCGGTGCAGGCGAGTCCCTAGAGACGCCCCCGGCTGAACGACCTGATTTTTCGTCCTTGCCACCCGCCGCCCTTGTAACTGATGACAGCGTTCTTAGGCTGGTCACCCCGACCATTCTCAAGCGCCATGGTTTTACCGTCCGGCTGTGCGACTCCATAGCGGAGGCAGTGAACCTCGCTCCTGCAGTTCTAATTGTGGATACGGAGACTAGAACCGACGAGAAAAAAGTCGCGTTGGCTTGGATAAGAGCGGGTAGACCGACCATTCTCCTTGGTTCTCTGCTCGATGAAGTTTTGCGTGACGCTCCGCTGGGGAAAGCTGTGGCTAGACTAAACAAGCCTGTTAACCTTACGGAATGCGCGCAACACCTAACGAATCTGTACGGACTCCTATTAGCAAAAGCCAAATCTGCGCACTTCAACGTGGCGGCAGTGAGCGGCGAGGAGTGAGATATGCGGCCTAACACGCTGCGACCTGACAGCGTCAAGTGAGAGTGTCATTCTAAGTTCATCAAGGAGAAGTAGAGGTGTACTGTATGCTCGAGCAGTCTGTAGTGGAGGAAGTCCGCGACATCCTCAAGGAGCGCGAGTTTAGGCTAACTCCGCAGCGCGAAGCGATTCTTAAGATTCTGCTAGATCACAAGGATACGCATTTGACGGCGGAAGACATTTATCAAATGAGTCGCGGCAAGAACCCAGAAATTGGCTTGGCGACGGTGTACCGCACCTTAGACTTGTTTGCGGGGCTCGGGATTCTGTCGCGCTTAGACTTTGGCGAGGGCGGCAGAAAGTACGAGCTGGCTGGGGAGCGAGAGAAGCACTATCATCACCACTTGCTGTGCCTAGGCTGTGGCGACATCATCGAGTTTAACGAGGACTTGCTCGAGGAACTTGAGGAGCGCATCGCAGCCAGTAAGGACTTCAAAATAGTAGATCACAGTTTGCGCTTTTTTGGCTTCTGTCAAGCTTGCCGGGACAAGCATGAAAGCTAACCGCGACGAAGTCCTGCGGCGCCTCCGCCGCATTGAGGGGCAGATAAGAGGCCTGCAGCGCATGGTGGAGGAAGACCGCTACTGCATCGACATTCTCACGCAGTTAGCAGCCAGTCGGGCGGCACTAACCCAGGTCGGCGTGCAAGTCTTAGACGCCCATGCGCGCGGTTGCCTCACGACTGCCGTGCAGTCCGGTCAGGCTGAACCAGCGATTGACGAATTCTTAGACGCTCTAGAAAGATTCATGAAATAGGGAGGTTCGACCATGCAAGAAATAGTCTTCACTGTAGCCGGTATGACTTGAGGCCACTGCAAAGCGGCCGTGAGTCGAGCGTTATCGGCGTTGTCTGGTGTACGAGCTGTGGCAGTGGATTTAGCGCATCGGAAGGTGGCGGTCTCTTACGACCCGGGGCTGGTGTCAATCGAGGTCATGCGCGGTGCCATTGCCGCTGCAGGCTACGAGGTAGAAGCCTGAGTTACGGGGG
>QLUS01000189.1 GCA_018725535.1 Bacillota bacterium | reverse complement strand
CCCGACAGGCGAGCTGAGCCAGGCGAGATTGTAGATGATTTGCCCGCAAAATCGGAAGCTTGGCTGCTTGAGCAGGGCTGTATTGAGGCGGAGGTGGCTAAGCCATGAGTTTTGTCCATGGCTCTGTTACGAGAGTCTATGTTAACGGTTTCGATTTAAGCGCGTTTCTCAAAACCGTGTCCAGCTCCTATGAGGTGGTAGCGCATGACAGTACTACTTTCTCTGCTTCTGCCAAAACCTACATGCCTGGTTTAGAGGACGCGACACTGAGTGCTGAAGGGCTTTTTTCTGGCGCAGCTGGTGCAACGGACGCTGTACTGTTTGCTGCTTTGCGGGGGCGTTCGCCTGCTACTTGGAGCGTGTTACCGCAGGGCGACGTGGATGGCGTCTTTGGGTATGGGTTGTTGGCGCTGAGTTCAAGCTATGAAGTTGCAACCCCGGCGGATGGTCTAGTAGAGGTTAAGGCTACAGCGCAATCGAACGTGGGTTTGGAGCAAGTACAAGTATTGCATCCGCTGGCGGCTAGGGTAGCGACGGGCGTAGGTGTCGGCAGAGACAGTGCAGTATCGACACATGCAGGAGGTGTCGGGTATTTGCAGGTGACGATCGTCTCTGGTGTAACACCGAGTCTAACGGTGCGAATCCAGCATAGCGTTGACGCAGTAACGTGGGCAGATTTAATTACTTTCCCAGCGATTACGGCTAGTCACGCTGCACAGCGGGTAACAGTGGCTGGCACAGTTAACCGCCATGTCCGGGCGCAGTGGACAATTGCGGGCACGGGCCCAAACTTCATATTCTTTGCGGCTTTTGGTCGTTATTAAAAGGGGGTAGAAAGTAATGAGCTTTGTACATGGGTCGGCGAGTGTTTTTTTACTAGGCACAGCTGCGACGCCGGGAACGCCAGTTGCTATTACCGGATTTTTAACATCGGTAAGTTTCCCGTTCGGCGTAGATACTGGGGATACTACTACATTAGGGGTCACGGCAAAAACCTATATCCCAGGGCTAGAGGATGCGACGATTTCCATTGAGGGTAAGTTCCATCCTACGGTGGATGCACATTTGTTGGGTATCCGGAGGCGCGGGGATGTAGCGTTTGTCTATGGCCCGGCTGGGAGTGCTGCTGGTAGCCCTAGGTTCAGCGGCACCTGTATGCTGACTAGTTACGATTTTGAGGGTAGCGTAGATGATGTGTCGTCGTTCAGCGCAGAATTCCAGGTGAGTGGGCCAGTGGTTAGAGGTGCGTTCTAATTTTAGCTTAAAATGGGAGGGGTAAACATGCCAGAAAAGATTCTTTCAATTGATGAGATCTTAATGTCGCCGGATTTAGGCGTAAAAATTATAGAAATAGTAGAGTGGGGTGGGTCAGTCGTTGTGCGCGGCATGACGAAGCGTGAGCAACAGCAACTGCGTAAGCAGGCAGTTGACTCACTTACCGGGCAGATTGATGCTGACCGGATGGAAATCCTTATGTTGGCACATTGTTTGGCCGAGCCGAAAATTACGATTGAGCAGGCTGAACAAATAGCGTTGAAATCTGCATCAGCGTTCGATAAGGTATTAACGGCGATTATGGATGTCGCTGGCTTGAGTGAGGCGGTGCAGCAAGAAGCATTAAAATCCTTTCGTGCTGGGGATGAGGGACCCGAAGCGCAATCCTGAAAAGGCCGAGCGAGCTTTTATGTTCCGTCTGGCGCGGGACTTAGGAATGACGGTAGCTGAGCTTGAGCAACGCATGAGTGCACGAGAGTTCACTGAGTGGATTGCTTTTTGCAGCGCGGAAGCCAAAGAAGAAGAAGCTGCGTATAAAAAGGCGGCGCAGAAAGCTAAAAAAGGTAGGCGATAAGCATGGCATCCCCCGGCACAATGATTGTCAATCTAGTGGCGCGAACAGAGCAGTTCCGCAAAGAACTTAGTGCCGCCGAAAAAAAACTGACGCAGACTTTTGAAAATGCAAAAGAAGCGTCGCAAGCTTTCGCCGTGGCGTTAGCTGCCGTTGGCACTGCTGCCGTTACCATGGCACTTGCTGCTGATGATGCAATGGACGCCATTGCTGTTCGCACGGGCCAGGCGGGGCTTGCACTGGCGGGGTTACAAGATTCACTCCGACTTGTGGCCGCGCGTGCGCCGGGTGAGCTTGGGCAAATATCGGCGGTAATTGCCGACCTAAACACACGTTTGGGTATGACTGGGACGCTACTGGAGCGTACAGCCGAGAATATAGTCCATGCTAGCGCGATGATGAAAGTTGACCCGGATATCATGGTGCGGGGACTGGCGCGTGTAATAGGAGACTGGGGCATCGAGGCAGCTAATGCTAGCAGGACACTAGACCTCATGTTTAAGGCTTCGCAAAAAACAGGGATTAGCCTAGACCGTCTTGGGCAAATGCTGGTGCAGTACGGTGCGCCGCTGCGGCAGATGGGGTTTGGTTTTGCAGAGTCTGCTGCGCTGATGGGTAAATGGGAAAAAGAGGGTGTTAATACTGAGTTGGTACTTGGTTCTCTCCGTATCGCTATAGGAAAGTTTGCTAAAGCAAATATTCCGATGCGTGAGGGATTGAAGCAGACCATTGCGCAGGTAAAGGCGCTTGGTCCCGGTGCGGCGGCGACCGCTTTAGCAATGGAAACTTTTGGTGCCAGGGCTGGTGCGGATATGACTGCGGCGATATTAGAGGGGCGGTTTGAGATTGAATCGCTGGTTAATGCCTTGCAAAAATCAGATGGACAGATAAAAGATACCGCGAAGGGCGTTTATGGCTTAGCTGAATCTTGGATTACTTTTAGAAATACTTTTATTCTTGCGTTTGAACCTTTAGCGCCGGTGCTTGACCGCTTTTCGGGGCATGTTCTCCCTCGACTAGGAGTGGCAGTAACACAAGTTGGTAAGTTATTTGAGTTAGTATTCAG
>QLUS01000188.1 GCA_018725535.1 Bacillota bacterium | reverse complement strand
CCGAAGCTCAAGGGTCTGGGTAAGGTCGCTGCGACCGAGATTGCGGAGGAAGTGGCGAAGACGTGGCACTCGAAAGGGGCTCTGAGATCGTTTGTTTCTGGGACTCTTCCAGAACATCTTGCGCGTCAAATTCGTGACTTGGGGGGCGATCCAAACACAATCACGGTGATAAAAGACCAAGCAGAGTACCGGGCATTTCTAGATCGTTATGGTTTACCCAACGCGCTCTCAGACGTGAATAATCGGGTATTTGGCCGTACAAGTTCTTTGTTCGTGGATGATGCTAATAATGGGGTTCCTGTTGCTATCGCAGTAGAACCTGATGCCCAGCAGTCTTCTGCCGCCCTCACTTCCGAGCAGTTTCATGCGCTGCCTGAACCCGCCAAGAACGCAGCAGTGGACACGTATAACTCGATCGTGACCGAACGTGGCACCGCGCTGATCAACCGGCTCCATGACATCGTGGGCGACGTGCCGGGGCTCACGGTCCAGACTTTCATCGCGGCACCAGGCGCGCCAATCGGCAGCTATACACGGATCGGCAAGTTTAAGTCGCTTGTGTCAATGGCGCTCAACTCCAAGGACGGCATGAGCCTTGCTGACCATGAGGGGTTTCATATTGCTGAGAACAGTGTGTTGAACGGTCCTGAACGCACGATCATTGCCAACGCCTTCAAACCCGGTCGCTCGCGCTATGAACGGCTCATGGACATCACGCGACGCTACGACAGGGAGAATCAAACCAGAATCGCAGACGAGGTTTCGTCCATCCCCGCCGAGGCGCGGGCTTACGGGTTCCAGTTCTGGCGTGTGGGTCAGTTGCAGGCGGACGGGGCGCTTGCGCGGGTGTTCGAGAAGCTGAAGCAGTTCTTCGAGCGGATCGCGAACGCCGTTCGTGGCCTAGGGTTCACTTCGGTCGAGGACATTTTCACTGCGCTCGATCGCGGGCAGTTCGCGCAGCGCGAGAAGAACCAGTGGAGCGGGTTGGAGGGGTTGGATTCGCGGGGGGCGGTTGACCCCGTAACAGGACAGTGGCGGGTATTGTTTGACGCCAAAGAGGGCTTAGGGGCCGTGCCCGATAATCAGAATGTTGATTACTTGGGCTTCTCGACTGAGATGAGCGCGGCCGAGTTTCTCGGGCTCGCAGCTAAGATCGATCGTCCAACTGAGTCTTCACTAGCGCGGATCAAGAGCCACATTGTAGAGGGAAAACCTCTCGGCATTCCGTTTCTTGAGGTCCGCTGGAACGAAGAACTGAAGCAGTGGGATGTACAGAGCCATGAGGGGAGGCACCGGGCTTTTGCTATTGCTGAACTCGCGCCTGATACGCGCATCCCTGTACACCTGTTCCCGCGCGAAGGGCTGCGTGCGCGTGATATTACTCCCGAGATGCGCGCCGCGCCTTTGGTTTCCGAAGACGCGGTTCGCTCGCGCGAGGCACTTGCACACGGGGAACGCTTGTTGGCCGATGCGCGGGTAATTCTGCGTTCACAAGCTGCTCGCGAGGCTCAGATCAATTCGCCTGAGTTCGCGGCTTGGTTCAAGGGCAGTAAGGTCGTTGATGCGGAAGGGAAGCCGCTGGGGGTGTATCACGGAACGCCGAGCGCTAACTTTACCGTCTTCGATGCCAGCAAGATCCAGCGGCCCGGGTTCGGCAGGGGTTTCCACTTCACAGAGTCGCCTGAGTTGGCCGGCGAATATGCGCAGTCATGGGCTGCCGGTGTTCGCGGCAGCGGCGATGCGCTGATGCCGGTATACCTCTCGCTTCAGCGGCCGTTTACCGGCGACTACTACAAGGAAATGGATGTGCGTGGCCTGTTCGACGGCTCGCGCGTGTTCGACTTGGGCGTGCATGGCGCCATGCGCGAGGCGCTGATCGCTGACGGCTACGACGGGATTCGCTACGTTCACGATCAACTTGGTCCGAACGGGTCGGCGCGCTACGGGTGGGTCGCCTTCCACTCCGAGCAGATCAAATCCGCCATAGGTAATGTTGGCGCGTTTGGAGCGCGCCCTATTACCATTGAGGAAGCTGCGCGCTTTGGGATGACTGTAGAGCAAGCGAACCAGGCGCAAGCGCGGGGGGACATTATGTTCTCCCGCGCCGCTGTGAAGAACGCAAAGGCACAAGGGTTTCACACTCTGATTTATCACGGCACCACTGCCGAGGTGGACTTTACTGAACCTGTAGCGCCTGTAAGAAGGGGTAGTCTGATTGACCCCTTGCTTGGCGCTCACTATGCAGCAGACCCGGCAGTAGCAAGCAGGTTCGCAGGTGATCTTGATTCAAAGGCGCGCGGCCCTGGGAGAGTAATGCCTTTCATGCTGTCTGGGAAGGGGCTTACCGTAGAGCAAGAAAGATATTCTTATGGGGATCTGCAATCTGACCAGGATGCAATAAGCTCTTTTGTAGGGGGAGTAGTTTTCGAGCGCCGTCCAGACTTGTTTAAGAAGTGGGTACTGGAGACCCGCAAACTAACGACCGATCAAGCCGAGAGTTTATACACGGCACTAAAGGCGGGCGGTCCATATCCAGTGGATATTGAAACTTACGACCAAGCTCCAGAAGCAACTTTGCAGAGTTATGTTAAAAACTTCGATGCTCTTTTACTAGGGCTCAGGGAGGAAGACAAGTTAAGCGCGGTATCCGAGTTCAAAGCTGCTATGAAAGAACGGGGGGTTCAATACTTGCGCTACCAGAACACTGCTCCTATGGAAGTTAAAAAGAGCGAAAATAAAGACAGTTTTATTGTTCTGGATAGCACAGCGATTAAATCTCTGCTTGACCCGCAGTTTACTGGTGACATGCTGTTCAGTCGCGCCGCTATCGATGATATCCCGCCTTCGCTCTCTGTCCCTGCCCGCGACGACATCCGCCGCCGCTGGGCCGCCGGCGAGCTTGAGCGCGAGCAGTACTTCGACGCTTCGGCTAGGATGAT
>QLUS01000187.1 GCA_018725535.1 Bacillota bacterium | reverse complement strand
GCCACCAGCCGCCCGGCCTTTTTGCCGTGGAAGGTGGCAAAGCCGTCGGTCTTCTCGGCGCGGTAGGCGCGCAGGATGAGGTCAACGAAGGCGGCTTCCTTTTCCGCCAGTTGCTTTTGCTGTTCCGCCTCGCGCAGGTTGGGGTTGACGCCGATGTAGTGCTGGCGCTCGTACTTACCCAGGTTGAGGATTTCAAAGGCGCGGTAGTCCTTGCCTGCGGCTTTCAACTGCCGCTGCACGCCGATCATGCGCTTGCGGGTGGTGTGAATGGCGAACTTGCCCAGGTCGGCTACTATCCACTTGCGGCCCAGCTTTTCGGCCACGGCGGCGGTGGTGCCGGAGCCGCAGAAGAAGTCGGCGACGAGATCGCCTTCGTTGGATGAGGCTTTGATGATGCGTTCGAGCAAGGCTTCGGGTTTTTGGGTGGCGTAGCCAGTTATCTCCCTCTTTGGCAGGTGCATGGCATCCGGAATACCAAGCCATGCATCACCCGCCGGCGCGTGTTCGACGACGTGGCCTGCATCGGCTCCAAGTATGTACTTGACGCGGATGCCGCCGGTTCTTGTGCGGTGAATCCTGCCCTCGCTCTCAAGGCGAGCAATGCTGTCATCAGTGTAGTCGCCTCGTGGGGCAGTCTTAAACCACTGTCCATCCTGGTCCTGCCTGAATCCTGCATCCTTTGCCTCGGCAAGCGAGTAACGCCTTTCGACGACGTCACCGAGGAAGCAGTGGCGGGGAGAGCGGGAGTAGTAGAAGATGTCGTCGTGGTTTCTGGCGAACTGACCACTGATTGCCTTTGCGCCTCTCGCGCTTTGGCCGTATACCCAAACGATGTTGTTTAGGAAGCGATCGCTCCCGAAGACCTCGTCTAGGATCAATCGTACAAGACCGCTCACGCGCCAATCGCAATGCACATAAACGCCGCCATCCTCTGCCAGCAAATCTCGCATCAGCACCAATCGCTCGTAAATCATGGCGACAAAAGAATCGGCGCCCTTGCCCCAGGTGTCGCGGTAGGCGATCTCTTCCAGGATGCTCGGCCTCTTGGTGAAGGTATCGTCGCCAATCTCAATGTCCATGGAAAAATCCGCGCCCACGTCAAAGGGCGGGTCGATGTAGATCAGCTTCAGGCCGCCCTGCTTCTCGATCTCCTCGCGCAGCGGGCCGTTTTTCAGCGATGAGAGGACCAGCTTGTTGTCGCCCCAGATCAGTTTATTCGTCCAACCCTTGAGCTGCCGCCCGCGGGCATCAAGGTCGAACAGGCTCATCTGCAAGCGGATGTCCTTTTCAGCACGCGGTTCGTCCACCTGCTCGATGACCTGGAAGGGCAGGACGATGTTACAGACCTCGCTCGTCTTGCCGTTCCAGACCAGCTCCACCTCGCGCTTGTCCTCGAAGAGCAGAAAGCGGTATTTATCCGGTAGGGGCTTGCCCGCTTCGAGATAGCGCATAATTTCCTGTTGTTCCTGTTCAGTTAAACGTGCCATAAAAACACTCCCCTGCTTCGTCGGTCGTCCTAATATCTTGAGTCTACCTAGTGCCATTCGTCTATACCTATGCAAAGCCACCCAGCCGATAGATTCCTGCTTCACTGAGGCTGGTTTTGCCTTATGCTTGCGCACAGGGTCAGAGCCTTCCTCAGGGTGGACCACATTTCTCTGCGCGCACGGTGTGCTGGAGTACATGCAGATTCACCCTTTAGCCTTAGCCGTGCAGAGACCGTAGAACACGGGCACGCCTTGAGTTTGCAGACAAAAAGTGTGCCGCTGTTTAAGGACTATCTGGAAGCGCAGGGCCTGCCGAGTACCATATCACCCCCGCGCATGCGGGGAGCACCTTCTTCACACCATCCAACATAAGACTTGTACAGGTCTTTCGCCGGATCACCCCCCCCCGCGTATGCGGGAAACACCTATCGACACCCTTTCATCGCCCCCGTGCAATGTCCTGTTTTCACTGCAAACCAGCACAAGCCCCCCGCGCACGGCGGTGGTCTATTTTCAGCTCTAAATAAAGGTTAAACCCTGATCCTCATATATCGAACGAAAAGGCTCGTTCGGCTTAATCAACGCCCCCGCTAAAGCCATAATGCTGGCAACTGCGCTGTCAATTTTTTCTGTACTTTTCTTTTTATCTGGTTTGATATTGCCAGCCTCGTCCGCCTTTACCACCATATTGGATACACACCAGCGTAAGACGGGGTTACCATTATGTCTTATTTGCTTTGACAACACCAGCTTCAGTAATTCCTTGGTAGGCGGAGACATATCCTTAAAACCTTGCCCGAAGGCGATCACTTCTAGTCCTTCGTCCTCAAGGTCTTGTGCTACTCGCGCTGCCCCCCATCTATCGAAGAGGATCGCCCGGATATCATACTTCGCTGCCAGCTTCTTGATATCAGCCAGCACAAATCGATAATCAACGGCGTTACCCGGCGTACTCTGGATATGTCCTTGGTTATGCCAGACAAGATACGGCACTTTGTCGCGCCCAGATCGCTCCCGGATCGTGTCCTGTGGTATCCAGTTAAACGACAGCAGGTAATAAGGTTCGTCCTCCTGTTTCGGAGGGAAACACAACGCAAAAGAAGTCAAATCCTGCGTGGACGCTAGGTCTAAGCCGCCATAACAAGACCGGCCCGCTAAGTCGGGCAATGCTCCCGCACAGGCGTCCCAATCACTCATTCGTATGAATGGTGTTTCAGCCTCCGTCCAAATATTTAGGTGTAGCCGCTTAAATGTGGCCTCGTACGCAGGCACTTCCTGCGCCCGCTCGCCTTCCCTCTGTAGATAATCAAGTAAAATGGACGCACCTAGGCCGGGATTGCAGGCTTTCCATGTTTTAGGGTCAGTCCAGTCGGCTTCGTGCGGGGCCTCGTAAATTACCGGCAGCAGCGCCGGGTCTTGGATAATCCCGTCGCGTACCCTGGCCGCGTACTGGTATTTTTCGTAACAGATGGAGTGTCGATCATAGCCTGCCGTTGTTAACACCACAATCAAGGGTTCGCGCCG
>QLUS01000186.1 GCA_018725535.1 Bacillota bacterium | reverse complement strand
GCATTTAATCGCTGGGTGAGATTGCGCGATGCACATCTGCCCTGTATCTCATGCGGCACCACACAAGCCAAATGGGACGCCGGACATTATCGAAGCGCGGGTAGCCATCCTGCGCTGCGCTTTGAGCCGCTGAACACGCATAAACAGTGCGCGCAATGCAATCAGCACAAAAGCGGCGCAGCCATCGAATACCGCGCCGGGCTGGTGGCGAGGATCGGGAAAGAAAAGGTGGATTGGCTTGAAGGCCCTCACGATCCCAAGAAATATACGATCGATGATCTGCGCCAGTTGAAGGCCGATTACACGCGCATGGTGAAGGACTTGACACATCGGGTTAGTTGGCTAGAATGAATTACCGCGCTGTGGAAAGCGTATAGCGGGGCCGGAATCTAGAATCTCTTAGCGACCTGTCCCACCCGTAACTCTTGCCGCAAAGGCAACCGTCCCGCCGGGGTTTCCACCACTTGGGGACAGGTCACTAAAAGGTTTTAGATATGAGCAAACAATCATGAGCGATCTCATCAAATACGACGCGGCGCGGCTGGCGCTGGCCGAGTGCAAAGCCATCGACGAAGTGAAGTCATGGCACGACAAGGCTGCGGCAATGCAGGCATATGGCCGGATGGCCAAGGACAAGACGCTTGAGATCGACGCCGCTGAAATCCGCATACGAGCGGAACGGCGCCTGGGCGAGATACTATCGACCCAGAATCTCCACGCGGGCCAACCCAAAAAAAGAATGGTCGATGGCAACGACCATTCTTTTGAAGGTAAGGAAACCCCAACACTGAGTAATATTGGCATCAGCAAAGACCTGTCCAGCCGCGCCCAGAAACTGGCGGCGGTGCCGGAAGGCGAGTTCGAGGCCGAGGTTGGCGAATGGCGTGATCGCGTCGGTGCCGAGAATGCGCGCGTTACGACGCGATTGCAGCAAGCCGGGGAGCGCGAGAAGGCCAAGCACCCCGGCGCAAAGCCAAAGCCCGAAATCGACTACGACGACGAAAACTACACCGGCCCGCCATCGCCGGAACAGGAAGCCGCCGTACACCTCGAAAGGCTTGAGGACGCCGTGGAAGCGGTGAGAGACGAAAACGAAAGTCTGCGTAACCAGATTGCGGCCATGCTGTACACCGGTTCGGACGAGGAAAAGGCCGAGCTCCTTGACCGGCTGAACCAGTTGAGCAAGGACAACAGGCGGCTGGCCGATGTCAACGCCGGCCATTCGGCCATGCTCGACAGGTACATGTCCGAGTGCGCCCAGCTTAAACATCAATGCGCGAGGCAGGCCCGCCAAATCAAGGCCCTGGAGGCCCGGCTAGAGAGGCCAGCATGAGCGGCGAATCCAGCGCCACGGGCGGCCTGGTGCTGCGAGACTACCAGGAAGCGAGCCTTTCGGCGCTACGCGAGGGGTTTGCTGGCGGCCATCGCGTTCAAATGCTGTACGCGCCGACGGGTTCCGGGAAAACGGAGTCGGCCATATCCCTGATGCAAGCCACTGCGGAAAAAGGCAACCGCGTCGCAATGGTGCTGGACCGGCGCGTGTTGTGCGATCAGACCAGCGGGCGGCTGGAGAAGTATGGGATAGATCACGGCGTTTTGATGGCCGGTCACTGGCGTTACCGTCCCGACCGCCATGTACAGGTATGCAGCGCGCAAACACTCGAAGCACGCGGGTCTTTCCCCGATCTCCGGTTGTTGATCGTCGATGAGGCTCACACGACCCGGCAGAGCACTATCGATTTCATTAAAAACAACCCGCGCGTCCGCGTTGTCGGTTTGTCTGCGTCCCCGTTTACAAAAGGGCTGGGCGACATCTATACGAATGTCATCAATGCGACAACGACCAGGGCACTCGTCGATACCGGGCAACTTTCAAGTCTGCGCGTTTTCATCGCGACTCCTATCGATATGGCCGGAGCCAAAAAAGTCGGCGGGGAATGGTCCGCCGCCGAGGCGACCGAGCGCGGGATAAAAATCACTGGCGACGTGGTTACGGAATGGACGAAAAAGACACACGAAATATTCGGCGAGCCGAGAAAAACCATCGTGTTTTCGGCCGGGGTCGCGCATGGAAAAGACCTGGCGCAGGGTTTTAATGCGGCGGGGCATAATTTTATAAGCATAAGCTACAAGGACGATGACGATTTCAAGGCTGAGGTGCTGGCGGATTTTTCGCGCGCCGACACCAAGATCACCGGGATCATCGCCACCGACATTCTGACCAAGGGAGTCGATCAAGCCGACGTGTGCATCGGGATTTCGGCCAGGCCGTTCACCAAGTCGTTCTCTTCCCACGTCCAGCAGCTTGGACGGGTGATGCGACCGCACCCCGCCAAGGAATATTCAATTTGGCTCGACCACAGCGGAAATTATCTGAGGTTTTTGGATCAGTGGGACGAACTGTATGAGTCAGGCGTCAGCGCCCTGCATGAAGGCGGCGATGAAAAGCCGAAGCCAGAACCTACGGACAAGGAAAAAGAGGCCGCGAAGTGCCCGAAGTGCGGCGGATTCTGGCCGCGCAATGCGGATTCCTGTCCATATTGCGGACATGTACACGTCAAGCGCAACGCCGTTGTTGCTGTGGCTGGCGTGCTGACTGAACTGAACCCGTCCGCAAAGAAAAAAGCGCCGGAGAGCAGCGAGAGCAGCGAGTATAAAATGGCGTGGTACCAGGGAATGGTCGCGCTGCTGCGCCAGCGCGGCAAGAACGATGGCCAGGCGTATTATCTCTATCGCGCAAAATTCGGGGTCGCGCCGCCATGGAAGAAAAAATCCGGGGTTATAACGCTGGACGTGATGAATTATCTGCAACAGGCGAATATCGCTTATGCGAAATCGCAGAAGGCGAAGGGCGGCGAATCGCCGCAGACGATGTCCGGAGGCAACCGTGTCTAACACATTCGCCGACGCCATTCGTGCATCGGGGCTTGAGCCGCCGTTGAGTATCGAGCCGGGGCGCATGATCCGCTTCCCCGGCATCGGCAAGGGCGCGAAGAATAAAGCCGCCTGGTG
>QLUS01000185.1 GCA_018725535.1 Bacillota bacterium | reverse complement strand
CTAGGAGTGAATACAGAGGTATCCGTCACAACGATAACCTGGGTGGCTGTCTGCCGGAACGCCTCCGTATATTCCAGTAGACAGGCGTTGACATTCTGGACTATATCAGCGTCGGTAAGCGTATCGTCTATTTCCGCTTCGATCATCCTTTTTAGGTCTGTTCCGGTAAAACTCAAGGTCTCACCCCCTGCTTTAAGCCGTATATCCACTCATGGTAACCGCGCCAATCACACCGGCAGTGCCGCTCGCCGCCAGACGGAGTTCCGCTGCGCTCCCCATCGTCAACCTAAGTGGTTTGGCGAACACAATATCCCGCTGGTTGTGGACGTGGAAATTCCCGATAGTGGTGGCACCGCCTATTTGCCATGATGTAACATAAGGGTTTTCCTCATACTGTAAAAATGCAACATCACAGTCTACGATATCAGCCGCTGTTGGCGTACGCAACAGGTGCATTACCATGATAACACCGTCCCCAACAATTCCTTCCCAGATTATTCTCCGCCATCCCTCTCCTTGTAAAACGATGGTGGATCTACCTTCTAGGTTTGAATTAAGAATCAGCGGTGTAGCTATTCTGTTCCGTACCCAAATTTGGCCAGACACTACTAAATCCCTTGCTGGAGGACCTGCATTATAAAGTGCTTTCGTAAGATCGGTTCCGCCACTCGCCTGAACTCGTACTGCTCGCGTGCCTCCAAACGGGTCTGGTTGGTTTGATGTTGTTGTAGCCGTAGAGCCCGCCCACACATAAGGACTCAGCCCTTGTGATTGTAATGCTGAATATCGATTCAGTGAGACTTCTATTAGTGACATCATCCTTGTTAGCGCCGCTCCAAATGAACCCGCTATAGATGTAATGTAGTGACTTTGTTTTCTTATCCCTATTCTTACGGCACTAGCTGCAGCATTGTCGGCTGTGGCCGTAACCGACCACTGCGCCACTGCATCACGGTTGAGTACATCAACTACACCCCTCGGGACTCTTGACACCGTCTGCACCCCCACTTAAGCCGTATATCCACTCATGGTAACCGCGCCAATCACACCGGCAGTGCCGCTCGCCGCCAGACGGAGTTCCGCTGCGCTCCCCATCGTCAACCTAAGTGGTTTGGCGAACACAATATCCCGCTGGTTGTGGACGTGGAAATTCCCGACAATGACGGTACCATCCGTTAGTGTCATCAGTCTAATCAGTACCGCTCCCAATGAACCTGCTATACAGGTGATGTAATGGCTTTGCCCTGCTACCCCTATCCTTATGGCAATAGCTGCAGCATTGTCCGCTGTGACCGTAACCGACCACACCGCCGCCGCGTCACGATTGAGGACGTCAACTACACCTCTTGGTACTCTTGACACTGTTTGCGCCTCCTTTTAGAAAGCCTTTTCGTCTACAATCGGCGTCTTGTCCTCTTGAAATTCTGTCCCATAGGCTTTGTGCTTACGCAGGAAGTCAATTTCTGTTTTTTTCTCAGTTACAAATTCGCCGTTCTCAAACTCGATTTTCTCACCCCTTGTGTGAATGGGGATGCCATTTACGACGCTGATGATATACGGTTTAACTAGAATCTGGTAATTGCTGCACTGGCTGAAAAAACGTACCGCCACTGTTTATCCCTCCTTAATAGCCCCACGCGCAGAATCTTACCCCAGTCAACGCAGATAAGTTTGTTAAGTTCCGAACCTCTCTCTGTTGTGCGCCAGACGCTATAAACATCCATAGCAAAGCCGCGCCGTCAACAGCGGTTGGCAAAGTGTTTTGCAGTCGTATCGTCACCTCGTTGGCCGCCGATGCCCATACCGCTTTGAGTACAAGACCGTTCTCAAGCGCGGCAGGTGGTAGGGCATGGATTCTGTCCGTTGTAACTACTCCGGGTACGGCCACTGCAACATTGGCTGTAGAATCCGCCGCAATCAAAGGCGGGTCAATCGTCACGGGAAAAACATTGTGCTTTTCAAGCACCCTTACCCGTCGAGTAGCATAATCGTACTCAAACGAATACCCTGATTTGCCCTCAAAGATAACGCCCAGTAACCGCGTGAAGAACCTCCTTAAATCCATCGGTTCACCACCGGTCGCGTAGCTGCTGTCAAACGCTATGTTGCCAGTCAAAAGCTTAAAATTGCCGCTGGCATACGCGTCAACAGGGAATGTAGCTCCATAAGTGCCGCTGTCCCTTGTTATTGTTACAGGCATTTTTATCTCTCCTTTATTTAAGAAGGTGGCGCAGGGATGCCCCTACGCCACGCCTCTGATAATCGCGTGTGTGCGTGGTAGCCGTACTTCTACACCAAACTCTGTCAGGTACTCATCCCTCTGGCCGTCCTCATCGTTCGCCTGCCGATTGGTCAAAAGCGTCGTGTCGCCCCCTTCCAGCGGGCAGTAAGCTATATTGTCCATGTCGAGAATAATCCCAAACCCGCCATAGATTGCGCCTTCCAACAGATGGTGTTTAGTTACGTACAGTGTCCCGTGAGTAGTCATGTACTCTTTAATTGACACCCCATAAGTTTTGTCCTTTGGCTTAGTCTGCAGTTTGCCCATACTCCACAGGTCGATATGGGTACATAGTCTCGCACAAGCCAGCAATATTTTTTCTTTGCTGCCAAAGCGGAATACTGTCTCCAGCCACTCCACGAATGACTGTTCGGTTAGCGTCGTTGCCGCTACGTTCAGGATATTCTCCGTGCAAAACTCCAGAATCCCCCCAGTCGAGCGCCTATGTTGCCCGCCGATTTGATCCCTGTTTCTTTCCCCGAACAGCATTGTCCGCTCCATGTCTACCGCATGATCAATGCCGCCCATATGCCGGTACCAAGACAAGGGTTTGGGGCCGTATGTCTTAGTAGATTGCAGCGTCCTAGTCACGCCCACAGGGGTACGAACAATCTGCGTGAAATTCGTCCGTCTAACCGGCTCCCGCTGCAAAATGGCACGCGATGGCGCTCCCTCTGCATTAAGGTTGCTGATTATAACTATCGGTTCTGTGTGCACTATAGCTGCCGCCGG
>QLUS01000184.1 GCA_018725535.1 Bacillota bacterium | reverse complement strand
CTTCAAATCCATTTTTACTGCCAAACTATAATCTCAGCCACTTGAGCAGCAACTGGCGATTGAAAAAATAGTGTAATTGGCGTAGCTGACTCTATACTATCTTCTGAATAGCTTGCGCCAGCTTGTAGTGTTACAAAGAGAGTTCCACTCCCTCCTGCTGTAAAACAAAGTCTACAAATGTTCATTCCTCTAAGCTGAAAGGTAAAGCGTTTAGCTCTAGCTGGTAAAGCTTGACTATACTCTACTCCTGCTAAAGGCATTGGAACGTTAAAGATTATTGGCTTAGTTGCTCTTCTAACTTCCATCTATTCCTCCTCTCTTTAAAGTAGGAGGGAGTAATCACTCCCTCCTTAACTTAGCTTAAATACGTCCCACTGCTACAAACTCTACAGCTGTCAACGCTACAAGGTTAGTTGTAGCTGGTATCTCTCTTGCCACTTCAGGAGTGACAAGGTGAGCATGGCTTGAGCCAGGGCCGCTAGCTATACTTGCCAATGTGCCAGGTCCGTGAGTGTGGACTGCTTCAGCTGCGATAGTTCCTGCAGGTGTAACAATTCTTACAATTCTCCATGTGCCAGCAGTTGCTGCCTCAGTCGGTGCAGGACCTTGAACTGTCAGTGAGGCAGCAGCGCTTGTAACTGCTGTATTGCTTAAAATAAGCACAGCAGCCAATGATGCTGTTGCTGGCACCAGCCACATGCCAGCACACTCATTTAGAGCCATAGTGTGAAGGCTTCCAGTCGTTACAACTTGTCCTACCGCTGAAAGTCCAGATCCGGAAAAGGCCGGAGCGGCAAGATTAAGAGCGCTAGTTGGAGTTGCTCCTGCAAAAGTGTGAGTGTGAGGAGATCCTACACCGGAGACTCCCGCGTTAAGGTTTACAGCGTGAACGTGTGCAGCTTCAGCAGATACCGCTGGGGCTCCAGAAGTAAATCTAACTCTAAGTCTTGAGGTTACAGCGACAAATTCAAAGAGATAGCCAGCAACAGGGTTACAGACGATGTTAAGACAGACTTTGAAAAGCCTTGTTATAGCAGAAACATCTTCTCCGCCCACTGTATAGCTAGAGCCGAAGGCAATTGTGCCTGCGACTATAGCAAGGTCTCTGCTTATCCTCTGCGCAGTTGCTGTTCTTCTAGTTATCGTTAAAGCCATTTAAACACCTCATACATATTTAAAGTTGGGGAGTGCCGACAATGCCGTTTTCCTCCCCATACTCTACAGCTATCCTAATAACCTGGTATCGCCAAGTTAATTAGAGCATGCTCAGTATCAGCATTAACTCTAAATACTCGTCCCACCGCACCGACGATGTCGGTAGCAGGAGCTGGTGCTACCGCGCCAGGAACAGCTGTAGCTGGAATTACATCGTTGCCGATGACCAGTATCCCACTTGCTAACACAGTGCACACTCCCCTCACTTGCGCCCAGAAGAAGAAGCTAGGAGTTACTACACGTGGAGTTACACCAATAGGAATCGACGTTGCCGCTACAGCAGGGTAAGTTATCACATCACCGCATGGGTGCTTGGTTAAGCTGCACCTAGATGTGGCTACATCGAGAGCAACCATAATAGCGTCGTAAATCTCTATAGCACAAGTTGTGCCTACAGCGGCTGCTGGGTGTTGAAGAACCTTATAAGTATAGCCCCTACCAGCTCCAGCGTTAACATGAAGGAAACCTTCGTTATACTCGCCTGCTGCTATCGCGGTCCCTACTACACTAATAGTGATAGTAGTTGCCCCTACTGGGTGGACGCCAACAACTGTTCTATTTAGGTGATTAATTTGCGGAACAGCTGCCTGGAGCAAACTTCCTGCCGCAAGAGCGACTGCGCCATTTCTGCAGTATACGAAAGACCTTCCATCGTTGAAGTCCCATCTGGCACCTAGAGGAGCTGTTTGGGTAGAACTTTCAACGAGAATGTCTTGAGCATAAAGCTTAGCATTCATATCTCTGTATACAGTCATATCTCTCCTCCTTAATAAGTTATACCAGTAAGAACGCCCTGAGCTATCGGACGTGAACATACCAAATTCATGGCACTCACTATCTGAGCCGTGCGGTCATTAACCTGGTCTGGTATTGCTTTCCAATCAGTCATACTCATAAAGTAACCATCATCAATCATCAGCTTTAAATACTGAGGGTTGATGAAGTAAATCCTTGCTGGCGGAGCGCTTGGCGCCCACATAATTGGTCTCCCCTTGAACTTTAGGTTCTCAAACCCGAGGTCAGTCATAGCCTTATCCGTAATCCTCAGATAGTCGAGAAGCTCATCCTCATACGCCTCAAAGGTCCTCTGGTCAGTCAGAAGGAAAAGACCAGCAATCTCATTCTTAGAGAACCTTGTCATAGTATTCATGGTGCTACGCATATCACTTATCCCAAAGACCGAGAATGGACCTGAGGCTGCTCTGGTCTGATTCCTAAACCAGCTAAAAGCTGCACGGTTTATACCATGAACTACGCCAGTTGTTGGGTCTGCTGCTATGAGATTCTGCAAACCATTAGGCATGTTAGGTCCAGTTCCGTCAGCGAAAGCTACTCGCTCGAGCTCTTCCCAAAGACTCCTCTCAGCTGCAGCTATCTTCCTCTCAACGTAGTTGATAAGTGCTGCTTTCCCCTTATTCTGATGGTCCTCAGTGCCGAAACGCATAATGGTTACACTAACGTATCTCCAGCTCTCAAAAGCCATAGTGAGCAACTCACCCTCTGTCAGTGGGACGGTCGAACCCTTACCTATCCATCTTACAGTCTCATTATTGCCATACTCAAGCGGGATTTCTATACGTGTATGACCACTCATAGCATTATCAATCCTGCCCTGGGCTTTTAACCAATAAATGAATGGCGTTTTTATGTAAGCTTGCTCAATAGCTTCAGCCTTCCTTAAAGCCCAAGTAGATGTAAATAACGAATCTATACTTTGTGTCCAACTTGGAACCATAAATTATCCCTCCTACTCTTTAGTTTCTGTGCTTAACTCTTTAGCCGCTGCTATCGCCGCTTCTCGTATCGTTTTAAAACTCCCTTGCTTAAG
>QLUS01000183.1 GCA_018725535.1 Bacillota bacterium | reverse complement strand
AGGCCGATACCGCAAGTATGGGGGCCTAGATTAGCGGCATATGAGGCTTTGGGCGGCGACGAAAATACTTTATTCGCCGCACCGCGTTGGACAAGGTTTACTGAGTCTACGATTTTGCTTGGCGCGGGCGCAATCTTTGTCGGTGCAACTCGTGCCGCACGAGCACACCACAGCAGGATTATCGTGCGGGCTTTTGCCAGTCATGCTGGCACGTTGGAGGTACAGCAGTCCCGCGATGGAGCGGCATGGCGCGTAGCAGTAGGGCACAGTGTAGCAGTTGCCGCAGGTGAGACGAGACAACTAGAAGTTAACGTTGTCGCGGATAGTTGGCGAGTACGCTATATCAACGGTGCAACCGCCCAGACAGAATTTGAACTAATCTCCGCGATAGGAGGATCCTAGATGGTAGACGAACGGCAAGCACATATTATTTGTGTGTGCGGTGAATGGATACAGAATGTGAGAGATAAAGAGGTCGAGCCGGGGGAGTTCCGCACAGAGTGGGACGAAGAAGAAACTGAGAAGACATATCGAGAACATTTGAAAGTGTGTACCAGAAGGAGGGCTAGAAGATGAGTGGAGCCCCTACTGGATGGCAAGACCCGCGTACAACGTGGCTAGCTAGCCACCCGATTACGACGACGGATCTGAATCGCATAGAGGGGAATACCCTCGCCACAGAGCTTGGAAATCGCACGCTTGACCAAGCCCTGCCTGCACCTGCTAATACCGGCACGCTGCGACAGATACTATCATGGTTCGCTGGGCGAATCAGGGCTATCACGGGCGCGACAAATTGGTGGGATGTGCCAGCGACGACGCTAGCGGCGGCAAGTACTCACCATGGCGCGGTCGCGCCGCACACTGGGCATGTCCTCAGAACTGGGGATACCATGACAGGCACGCTGACTGCACCCGATGTACGCTGGGGAATTGATAATTCGCGCGGGATACATTTGCCGAGTGGGATAGACTTAAATACCGTGATTACAGCGGGCTGGTATAATGTAGGGGAATCATTAAACCGCCCCGCCGATGCAGGTTCTTGGATACACCTGATAGTTTCACGGGGACACTCCCCTCTGTGGGTGTGGCAACTCGTTCATGACCTCTTCTCAGACCGCATGTGGACACGTAGAAGTTTTGATAGCGCAAGCGTGCGAGTTTGGGCTCCGTGGAGGGAGATTGAGAACGTAGCAGGAGCACAGGCAAAAGTAGATACCCATGCTACCGCAATAGGGACTCATACGCATCCGGAGCGACATTTAACCGTAAGTCATACCCTCACTCTCTCCGACACAGGACGAGTGCTTACTTTCGACAGTGCCGCCGCATTAGTTCTTACCATCCCGACGCACGCGGAAGCACCGCTACTACTGGGCACACAGTTACTAGTACATCGGCTAGGCGTAGGTGCTGTGACGATCTCACCGGCAGTGGGAGTAACGCTAAATTCTGCAGGAGGCGCGAGGTCTGTGCGGCTACAGTTTGGGTTTGCAGGGCTGATTAAACGCGGTGATAATGTTTGGAGTTTGGGCGGTGACTTAATATGATTATCTGGCCCGCAGTTTTTTCGCCCCGTAGGTTTAATGTTTGGGAGACTATGGCAACGGCGCCTGCCACAGTAGGGGCGGGTGGCGCGCTTGTCCAAGCTGGTGACTTTATTTACGCGTTTCAGGGTAGGAATACATCTAGTTTTTGGCGCTATAGCATCCCCGGGAATACTTGGGAGACTATGGCAGCAGCCCCTGCCGGAGTGGAGGCGGGCGGCGCGCTCGTTCATATTAGCGGAAACTTTATTTATGCCTTCGCGGGGAGGCTAACAAATGCCTTTTGGCGTTACAGCATCCCTGGGAATACTTGGGAGACTATGGCAGCGGCGCCTGCCGGGGTGATGGATGGGGGCGCGCTTGCTCATACTGAAGGAGACTTTATTTATGCCTTCGCGGGGGGCGGTCGCAATCTTTTCTGGCGCTACAGCATCTCTGGGAATACTTGGGGGATTATGGCAGCGGCGCCTAGTGGAGTAAGTTGGGGTGGTGCGCTCGCTCATGCTAGCAGGGACTTTATTTACGCCTTCGCGGGAGGCGACCGCAATCTTTTCTGGCGTTACAACATTCTTGGGAATACTTGGGAGACTATGGTAGCGACGCCTACCATAGTAGGAGCGGGTGGTGCGCTTGTTCATGCTGGGAGGGACTTTATTTATGCCTTCCCAGGGCGTACGACTACTGATTTTTGGCGTTACAGCATCCCCGGGAATACTTGGGAGGCTATGGCAGCAGCCCCTGCCGGAGTGGGGGCGGGCGGCGCACTTACCCGCGTGGGCGATAATGTCTTCGTTTACGCTTTCCAGGGCGGCGGCACTACTAGTTTCTGGCAGTACATTATTTAAGCATAGATAAACGGTAGGAGGTAAATAGTATGGACGATTTATGTACACAACTAGCCCGCATCGAGACAAAACTTGACGCCGCGTTGGCTACTCTCTGTGACCATGAACAGCGGCTGCGGGGGCTAGAGCGGGGTAATCCGCATAATAGCACAATTAAAGCTGAGATTATCCGCCTGCTGGTGGGAGCCTTGCTGGCATTAGCGGGTGTCGGGGCGGGGAGGTGGGTATGGCGATGATTAAGGTTACTGTATTAGAAGGTATTTCGCAACTAACTATCCTAGACAGTATCACCTTATACGGGTCAACTGCTGGGGCTATCCCGGCAAGCCTTGAGCATATTTGGCAGGTTATTGCGTCTGTACAGTATCCGCTGCCCGAGGGGATTGAGGTAGTCATTCTGCCATTTATCATCGACAGAATCGACGATATGTTCGTACCTGCTGACGGAGTGGCAGCGTATGCAACAAGCAAAATTTACCTTTCCGCCTTTCATCGCTTTGATTTTACTACTCCCGCGCATATGCGACTAGGATGGGCCAGAACGACACTCCACGAGTTTGGCCATATGGTGCACTATGCTCACTTACCCGCGCCTGCCTTCGGTGTGCCCACCTGTCTCTTATACACATCT
>QLUS01000182.1 GCA_018725535.1 Bacillota bacterium | reverse complement strand
CATAAATGGTGCAAGTGCTAAATATGCTGCTTTAGCAGTTTTAACTATAGCTTTACCTGCCAAGATAACTGATGGAGTAAGCGCGCCTGCTATAGCACCAGCCAAGGTAATAACTGCCAGGCGCATTTCTGGTCTGAATACTAACTCAAATAACTTGCCAACTTGTGTTACTGCCGCCCCTAGTCGAGGGAGGACATGCCCAGAAAAACGGTCAAGCACCGGCGCTAAAGGCTCAAACGATAGTATAAGAGTATTCCTAAAAGTAATCCAAGATTCGGCTAAGCCATAAACGCCCTTCGCGGTATCTTTTATCGCGCCATCTGATTTCTGTAATGCCTTAACTAAGGTATCAATTTCAAAGCGCCCCTCTTGTATCGCTATGGCCATATCAGCACCAGCCCTGCCGAAAACTTTTATCGCTAATTCGGTTGCAGCGATACCAGGGCCAAGTGCCTGGATTTGCTTGATGGTTTGATCCAACCCCTCGCGCATCGGGATATTTGCTTTGGTAAAATGCCTTATAGCAAGGCGTAGCGAACCAAGTAGCATTTCAGCGTTAACGCCTTCCTTTTCCCATTTACCCATCAGCGCGGCGGCTTCCGCAAAACTAAACCCCAACATGCGCAGCGGTGGGCCTTGCTGAACTAGTGCTTGTCCAAGTTGATCCAAGCCAATCCCTGTTTTTTGCGAAGCCGTAAACATCAAGTCTAACGTCCTGCTAGCATTAGCTGCCTCGATGCCCCAATTGCCTATTACGCGCGACAATCCCCGAACCATCACAGTCGGATCGATTTCCATCATCCTGCTAGCATGGACTATACTCTCGGCTGTGCGCTCCAGTAGTGGACCTGTCATACCTAGTCGCGTGTTTAGGTCGGCAATTACCCCCGCTATTTGACCTAGCTCACCTGGCGCACGCGCGGCCACAAGTCGGAATGAATCTTGTAGTCCCGCCAGTGCAAGCCCCGCCTGGCCCGTGCGAACAGCAATGGCGTCCATTGCATCATCAGCAGCAAGTGCCATGGTAACGGCAGCAGTGCCAACGGCAGCTAACGCCACGGCGAAAGCTTGCGACGCTTCTTTTGCGTTTTCAAAAGTCTGCGTCAGCTTTTTTTCGGCGGCACTAAGTTCTTTGCGGAACTGCTCTGTTCGCGCCACTAGATTGACAATCATTGTGCCGGGAGATGCCATTGGTTATCGCCTACCTCTTTTACTACCTCTTTTACCCTTCTGCTCGGCTCGCTTATAGGCTGCCGCTTCCTCCTTGGCCTCCGCGCTGCAAAAAGCAAGCCACTCAGTGAACTCGGCTGTAGTCATGCGCCGCTCAAGCTCAGCTACCGTCATACTTAAATCTCTCGCCAGACGGAACATAAAAGCCCGCTCGGCCTTTTCAGGATTGCGCTTCGGGTCCCTCATCCCCAGCACGAAAGGATTTTAATGCTTCTTGCTGCACCGCCTCACTCAAGCCAGCGACATCCATAATCGCCGTTAATACCTTATCGAACGCTGATGCAGATTTCAACGCTATTTGTTCAGCCTGCTCAATCGTGATTTTTGGCTCAGCCAAACAGTGCGCCAGCATAAGAATTTCCATTCGGTCAGCATCAATCTGCCCGGTAAGTGGGTCAACTGCCTGCTTACGCAGTTGCTGCTGCTCGCGCTTCGTCATGCCGCGCACAACGACAGACCCACCCCACTCTGCTATTTCTATAATTTTTACGCCTAAATCCGGCGACATTAAGATCTCATTAATTGAAAGAATCTTTTCTGGCATGTTTGCCCCTCCCTGTTTTTGACTTAAAATTACCACGTGCCTCGAACAACTGAACTACTGACCTGCAACTCGGCACTAAAAGTTGCTACGTCATCCACGCCACCCTCAACATCATAGCTAGTAAGCATACAAGTTCCACTATATCTTGGGCTACCAGCAGCACTGCCAGCCGGCCCATACACAAATGCGACATCTGCTCGCCGCCTAATGCCGTTTAGATGCGCGTCCACCGTAGCATGGAACTTGCCCTCAAGAGAGATTGTCGCATCCTCTAACCCTGCTAGGTAAGTCTTCGCCGTAGCACCTAGCGTAGTAGTCTCCCCAGTATCCACGCTGAAGGGGAGACTGACCGACGTTAGAAAAGCACTAATCGCAGTTGGCGTGCCAGGTGTTGCTGCCGTACCAAGTTGAAAAACTCCAGCTGAACCATGAACGAAAGCCATTATCGTCTACCTCCTACTCCTATTTTTAGTAGCGGCCAAATGCCGCGAAAAATATAAAGCTTGGACTTGTACCCGCAATAGTCCACTGCGCCCTAACGTGCCGATGGACTGTGCCAGCCACAGTTAATCGCTGCGCAATGTTGCTAGACGTAACCGCGGCAAAAGTGATTAAATCCACCCACGTCACTGCATCAACACTATGCTGAATTCGCGCCGTTAAGCTTGGGGCTGCGCCAGAGGCAGCTGTTACTTGTAAATATCCAACGCCCCCAGTAACCGTTGCCGCCGCATTATCTCTACTTATCCCGTTGCCTGTTGCTAGCCTAGCCTCCAGCGGAGCGAGTGATTGGACACGCTCTAGACCCATAGTTGACTGCACCTCCGTTGAGACACTCACCAAATCATCTGCCGGTGATTCGATATCATAACTTGTTTCTAGTGTCGACAGCCCATAGCCGACAAAACCATCGCCGATGCCGTATGGCAACCAATTCCAAATTACGGGAGAGCGTCCCCGCAGCGCGGCATGAAATACCGCGTCTGTTGCGCCAGCTGTGCCAGAAAAAAGCCCCTCAGCACTCAGTGTCGCGTCCTCTAGTCCAGGCATGTAGGTTTTGGCAGCAGCGGTAAACGTAGTGCTATCATGCGCTACTACCTCGTAGGAGCTGGACACATTTTTCAGAAATGCGCTTAAGTCAAAGCCGTTGACATAGACCCTTGTAACGGAACCATGAACGAAGCTCATTGCTTGGCCACCTCCAAAGCCAGCTCAATACAACCCTGCTCAAGCAGCCAAGCTTCCGATTTTGCGGGCAAATCATCTACAATCTCGCCTGGCTCAGCTCGCCTGTCGGG
>QLUS01000181.1 GCA_018725535.1 Bacillota bacterium | reverse complement strand
AGGCCGAGTCAGTCATTTCGAGCACCAGCCAAGCTTGACTCGCCCTCTGCATCCACGAGCCGATGAGGGATACGCACTGTCCCGACCAAAACCAGCGGAAATTGCGGTGCTTAAACGCTGCCAACGGGCTAGCTTTCGTTTTGACCTCCTCGATGCTCACTCATTCCTCTCCCCAAAAACACATCGCTAAGCGAAATTATACCCTACAAAAAGATTTTGCACATCCCTCCAACGTTGATTTATCCGCCGATGACACGCATCCCAAGTTGCTTGGTCAGCTTTTTGGCTGCTTGCACCTCGAGTGTCGACACACACTTATCGAGCAGCGGGTAGCGGCTAGCTAAATGCGCCGGGCGATACTGTGCCATAACATTGACTGCCGCATGAGGCGACACTTCCCGCGTAACAAAGCGCAGCACCTCCTCTGTGCCCGCTAAGTCATTGGGCATCACCAAGTGCCTAATCAAGAGCCCGCGGTAGGCCACGCCGTGCTTGTCTACCGCTAGGTCCCCGACTTGCCGCTGCATCTCGCACACGGCAACCTTAGTGCGACTCGCGTAGTCGAGGGCAGCTGAGTACAGAGCGCCGGGCTTGTCATCTGCGTATTTGATGTCCGGCATATAGATGTCTACGACCCCGTCCAGCAACGCCAGTGTCTCGGGCAGCTCGTAGCCGCCGGTGTTATAGACTAGCGGCACATGTAGCCCTCGCCGCAGGGCGATGCACAGAGCCGCTAGTATTTGGGGGACAAAATGCGTAGGACTAACTAGGTTAATGTTCACACACCCGCGTCGGGCAAGTCCGAGCATTACTCGCGCTACCTCTTCCGCAGGCAAGGCGACACCCTGCCCTTCCCAGCTTATCTGCCAGTTCTGACAGAAGACGCAGCGCAGCGTACAGCCAGAAAAGAATATGGTGCCGGAACCACCGCCGCCCACAAGTTCTCTTTCTTCGCCATAGTGCGGTCCGCCGCTAGCCACCACTGCCTGAGCACCCATGCGGCAGAATCCGCGCTCGCCCGCCGTACGATTGACACGGCAAAGGTGCGGGCAAAGAGTGCACGAATTTAACAGCGCCTGCGCCGCACGGGTTCTCTCCTCGAGTTGCTTTGCGCCAAGCTCCACATAACGCGGCAGTCTGTCAGCTGGCATAGCTCTCTCCCCCCTTCTCGTGTTTTCTTTTCACTGGGAACAGAAATTTAGCGTGTGAAAGGATTTAGTTCCTCGACTGCGAATTGAACTACAACGGAGGTGCGTCGATCAATGGAGCAGAATAACACGCGTTGGACACAGTTTGACCAGTTTGTCAGCACTTTAATGGCTGAAGAACCCATAGTGGGCCTAGGCGTCACTGTCACCGAACACGGCAAAACAATCTACTGCCGTGGCTTTGGCGTGGCCGACCTTGAGACTAAGGCGGCGGTTACAGAGGAGACCATTTTTGGCATTGCCTCCGTAACTAAATCTTTCACGGCATTGGCCGTAATGCGCCTTGTCGAGCAGGGGCTCCTATCGCTTGACGCATCGGTCTGCTATTACCTGCCCGCCTTTAGGCTCAGAGAAGTACCGGACATAACAGCGATTAAACTGCGGCATCTCCTCACACACAGCACCGGGCTCCCGCCTATGCGGCGCCGACAAGACCTTATGGGTTTCGCCTCCCACCTTGAATTCTTGGCGCATGAGCAGGTTATGCTACTCGGCGCGCCGGGCCAGTACGTGAGCTACTGCAACGATACCTTCCTGCTTTTAGGTGCAGTCATTGAGGCGGTTACCGGGAGTGGCTTTCGGCAGCATATTACTGACACGATCTTAAAGCCACTGGGCATGAAGCGTTCGACATTAGAGGATGATGTCTTAAGCACTTTGGGGAATCTGTCCACCCCATATACTTACCAAACGTCTACGAAAACACACCAAGCCGAAGCTTGGCCTGTGCTAAACAACTACGCCGTCGGCGGAGGTGTGCGCTCGTGCTTGCGCGACCTACTAAAGTACGGCCAAGTCTATCTTGGAGCAACCCCCCTCGCCCACCCTGCCACTATACATACGATGTGGAGCGAGGGACTTCCTGTCGGGAAGAATGCCTCCTATGGATTTGGCTTGCGTTATTCTCCCGCGCACGGAGGAGTGACCTTGGTCGAACACGGCGGTGGGCAGCCTGGCGTTTCCTCCCATTTTGGCTTTGTGCCGGAGAGGGGAATAGTAGCAGCAGTGCTCGCCAACGTCACCAACGTATCTGCGGCGCGGGTTTGGCTAGCGGCAGTAAATACAGCACTTGGGCTGCCGCTCCACTACAACACGAACGAAGAACTGCCCCAGCTGCTAGAGCGCAACCTTGAGCCATTTGTTGGCACTTACACCAGCGCGGAGGGCGGACAGGTAGCAGTCGCCGAAGATAACGGTAAGCCAGTTGCCAAAACAGAGGGCTTAACTCACGCGCTAATCTATGCCGGGGGTACGACTTTCTTCTTCAACTATCGCGGTCAGCGTGTACTGCGCTTCTTCCTCGATGCAGGCGAGAAAGCGTGGGCAGTACAGTTTGGCTTGCGAATTCTTAGGCGGTAGTTGGCTATCTCCCCGAGCTATGCCACAAGCACCGCGCCACCATCCTTATTGCTCACGATAGCAAGGTGGCAGCCGCTACCGACCTACCCGCCGAGCTAGTAGACGGAGCAGTTACGCGCGTTGTGAAGCGGGAGCACAAGGGGAAGTACCTAAAGTGGAGGTATGTGAATGTATTCCGGTATTTTTGCCCCCGTGCCCACTCCTTTTGCGGGCGAGTCCGTCGCTTGGGACAAGTTCGCCCTAAATGCCGCTAAATGGGGAGAAACCCCTTTGGCTGGCCTCGTCGTGGGCGGCAGCAACGGCGAGTTCGTGTTGCTAGAGCGCGAAGAAAAGGCCGAGTTAGTGCGGGTAGCTAGGCAGGTATTGCCGTCACGCCAGCTAGTCATCGCTGGGACTAGTGAGGAGTCCACGCACGGCACTATTCGCTTGACACGAGCGTGTGCTGAAGCGGGGGCTGACGCTGCTCTCGTGCTTAATCCCCATTACTACAAGGACACCTACACCGACGCCGCTCT
>QLUS01000180.1 GCA_018725535.1 Bacillota bacterium | reverse complement strand
ACTTAACCCAAGCCTCTAAATTCCAATAACTCACTCCGCAAAATACGTTTCTGGTTAGTGAAGCACATAAGCGAAAACGAGGTGGGGCAGTTGTTAGAAAAAATTTTGCAGTCTCTATTGCAGGGAGAAATCGACATCGATACGGCCAAGCAGAAACTAAACGTGTTGCAGGTAAAGCAAATCGGCGAGGTGGCAAGGCTAGATGTGAACCGCGCCAGCAGGACGGGTGCGCCAGAAGCAATACTAGCTCAGGACAAAACACCGGAAGATGTTTGCCGACTGACGCTAGCCATGGCGGAAGCCAGCGGCTATGCCTTGGTTACCAGGGCCAAGGACAGCGATCTCGCCGCCCTAGAAGAAAGAATTCCGGAAGAATACGAGTTGGAAATTAACCGGCTGGCACGTACCTGCCTTGTCAAGCGCCGTGGTCATCTGTTCAAGGAAACTGGTCGTATAGGGCTCCTAGCGGCTGGGACGGCCGATATCAGCGTGGCGGAAGAAGTGCTTGTCACCGCACAAGTGATGGGCTGCGGGGTAACTAAAGCTTACGACGTGGGGGTGGCCGGTATCCACCGGCTGTACGGACCGTTGACAGAAATGCTGGAACAAGGAGTGGCTGCCATCGTGGTGGTGGCTGGGATGGATGCTGTGCTGCCGATAGTCGTCTCGAGTCATGTCAGCGTGCCGGTTATCGGCGTGCCTACATCCGTAGGGTATGGGATGGGCAAGGACGGAGTAGCCGGGTTATTGACTATGCTGCAGACTTGTTCACCCGGTCTAGCGGTAGTAAACATTGACAACGGTTTCGGCGCCGGGATCTTTGCCTCCCTTATTGCCCGGCAGAGCGCGCGAAACGTCTAAGTTTGCTGCAAATTACTGGGTGGGGGAAAAGCAATGAAAGTGCTGTATTACGACTGTTTCTCCGGCATTAGCGGTGACATGAATATAGGGGCCCTACTGGACCTAGGTGTATCCCTTGACTACCTGTCGCAGGAACTGGACAAGCTTGGGCTCAGCGAGCACTATAAGCTCCGAGTTTCGCGCAAGACAAAAATGGGCATAGAGGGCACAAAGTTTGACATGGACTTTGTAGAAAAACACCCCCATCATCGCGGCTTCTCGGGTATTAAGGCCATCATCGAGGTCAGCTCTCTTGCTGCGACGGTAAAGCATCGCGCCATTGAAATCTTTCACCACCTGGCAGTGGCCGAAGCTAAGGTGCACGGCACCACAGTGGACGAGGTGCATTTCCACGAAGTGGGAGCCATCGACGCTATTGTGGATATCGTGGGAGCTGCTATTTGCCTCGATTACCTCAAAGTAGACAAGATCTATTCACTGCCGCCGGAAGTGGGCAGTGGTTTCGTAAAATGTGCGCATGGCACTATGCCCGTACCTGCGCCAGCCACGGCGAACCTTCTCGTCGGGGTTCCCTTCAGCCAGCGCGTACAGGGAGAGGCTACCACTCCTACCGGTGCCGCCATCCTGAAGACTACAGTGACCGCCTTCACCCGTCCGGAAACATTGATAGTGGAGAAAATCGGTTATGGTCTAGGTACCAAGGACTTTGAGCAGCCTAACGTTCTGCGGGTGTTTCTTTGCACGCTGGAGGAGGAGAACGGCGAACTGGAAAAAACAACGCAGTATGTGCTGGAAGCAAACATCGACGACATGAACCCTGAGTTCTTTGCCGCCGTAGAAGACAGGCTGTTTGCCGCAGGGGCTGTGGACGTGTTTCGCATCCCGATTTACATGAAGAAAGGTCGTCTGGGGGTTAAGCTTTCCGTTCTTTACGCTGCATCTGATGAGGCGAAATTGCTGCATGTCCTCTTCCGGGAAACCACAACCATAGGGGTGAGGCGTATCACCGTCGATAAGTTGATGCTGACCCGCACATCGCGGGAAATCAGCACCCCTTACGGTTCTTTGCGGGTAAAGCAGGCCTTTTATAACGGCATTTGCGTCAACTGCAAACCAGAATACGAAGATATGCTGCGACTAGCCAGAGAAAACGATGTGAGCATCAAAGCGCTATACGCGAAATTAGCACCCTTACTGGAGGAATAAGACCTATGAACAAACTGCTAAGACTTGAAGCCTTCTTTGCTGAATTGGGAACTGTAGCTGTAGCCTTTTCAGGCGGTGTAGACTCTACACTACTGACGGTGGTGGCGGCTAGGGTGCTAAAAGAAAAAGCTTTGGCCATTACGGTTCACGCTCCGTATATCCCCGACTGGGAGGTGCATGAGGCTAAGGAACTGGCCAAAGCACAGGGGGTGGTGCACCATATCCTAGAGCTAGCTGTGCCCGATACAGTGTTAGACAACCCGGCGGACCGCTGTTATCTCTGCAAGCGGGAAGTGTTTGGTAATATTTTGCGTCACGCGCACGCGCATGGCTTTAACACTGTGGTGGATGGCACGAACGCAGACGATTCCAAAGACTATCGTCCGGGGCTCAGGGCCTTGGCGGAGTTGGGGATTAAGAGCCCGCTCCAGCAGTTGGGCATAACAAAAGACGAGGTTCGTTCCCTGTCGCGGGAGTTAGGCCTGCCCACTTGGAACAAGCCTCCCTATGCGTGTCTGCTTACTCGCCTACCCTATGGAACTCGCTTACAGGAAGGGGATTTCAGGCAGATTGAAGCAGCGGAGGTTTTTATGATGCAACTGGGCTTTCGAGCTGTGCGGGTGCGTAAGTTTGGCGACTTAGCCAAAATCGAAGTAGACCGGGAGTCATTGCCAAAACTACTGCACATGGAGCTTTTCGACTGCATTGCGACGGCCTTTAGGGGGCTTGGCTTTAGCCATGTCACCCTAGATATGAGTGGATATCGCACAGGTAGCATGAATGACCAACTCAAGTTAGGGGAAGTTGCAAAGGGCAACTAACATGAGCAAAGCCTGGCAACGTGTTGCCAGGCTAGCGGGATTTCTGAGTAAACAGTTCTTAGTCGTCTTTCGCTTCAGGATCCTCGAGTAAATCATCCAAACTGTCAAGCGTCGGGTCAGCCTTTATTGCGCTTTGTATTCTTTGTAGTGCTTCCTCGTTGCTTAGTCCTTCGTCGACTAGGTCGATCATCGCGGCCGTAATAGTTGTCAGCTTTTCGAGC